>NZ_DGXL01000006.1:111610-134435 GCF_002395615.1 Megasphaera sp. UBA4233
CCGTTCAGCCTCGATTCCAAGGAACCGAACGGCAAATATCGTGAATTCCTGATGGGTGAAACACGGTATGCTGCACTGACGCGTACTTTCCCGGAAGTAGCCGATCAGCTCTTTACGGAAGCCGAAGCTGCTGCTATGAAGCGGTATAAATTCTACAAGAGACTGGCTGCAGAAGTCTGATAGTCAGATTTATAAGAAAGACAATAGGAGCTGTCGCATGCATAACGGAGCGGCAGCTCCTATTGTTATACCTTCAAACTCATGAACGAGACTGTTGCATTAAGCGTAAATACGTAATGCGACAGTTTCGTTCTTTTTTTACAAAGGGCATTATCTTTTTTTTATGATTATTACAAGAGATATTGCTTGCAATGTTGAACATAGGATGTTACAATATAGCCGTAATCAGAAATGACGTACCTGAGGATTCAGAAAGGAAGGATAACATGACTGAAATGGTAACGAATGAAGTACCAGCAAGTAATGCCTATCTGGAAAAAATGAACAAGTTTTGGCGTGCTGCCAATTATCTGTCAGCCTGCCAGCTGTATTTATTGGATAACCCACTCCTGAAAAAGCCGCTTACGCCGGACATGATAAAAAAGAAAATCGTCGGCCACTGGGGAACTGTACCGGCACAGAATTTTGTATTCGTTCATATGAACCGCCTGATTAAACTCTATGACCTGGATTTGATTTTATTATCCGGCCCGGGTCACGGCGGAAATTTCTTCATTGCCAATGATTATCTGGATGGATCGTATAGTGAAATTTATCCGAATATCTCTCAGGATGAAGCAGGGATGCAGAAGCTGTTCAAACAGTTTTCCTTCCCCGGTGGCGTGCCCAGCCACTGCGCTCCGGAAACGCCGGGCTCCATCCATGAAGGCGGCGAACTGGGTTATTCTATTGCCCACGCCTGTGGGGCTATTTTTGACAATCCCGACCTGATTGCCGCTACTGTCGTAGGTGATGGCGAAGCCGAAACGGGACCGCTGGCAACGTCTTGGCAGTGCAATAAATTCATCAATCCGATTACAGACGGTGTCGTACTGCCCATCCTCAATCTGAATGGATATAAAATTGCCAACCCGACTATCTTCGGACGCATGTCCCACCAGGAACTGGTCGATTTCTTCCACGGTTGCGGCTGGGAACCGTACTTCGTCGAAGGCGACGATCCCATGACGATGCACCGGCTGATGGCAGATACGATGGATACGGTCATTGCCAGAATCAAAGAAATCCAGGCCCATGCACGGCAGCAGAACGATGCCACACGCCCCGTATGGCCGATGGTCATCCTGCGCACACCCAAAGGATGGACCGGCCCGAAAGTAGTCGATGGCAAACGCATTGAAGGAAATTTCCTGGCCCATCAGGTGCCAATTGCCATGGATAAACCGGAACATCTGCAGCTCCTTTCCGATTGGCTGCATAGCTATCATGCAGAGGAATTATTTGATGAAACGGGAAAACTGCTCCCGGAATTGAGGGCACTGGCACCGGAAGGCGACCGCCGCATCGGTATGAATCCTCATGCTAATGGTGGTATCCTGTACCGAGAACTGCGGCTGCCTGATTTCCGTGACTATGCCTTTGACATTGGTAATCACGGGGAAAAAGACAGCCAGGATACGCAGAACCTCGGTCCGTATATCCGTGACATTTTCAAACTGAATGACGATGCAAAGAATTTCCGGATTTTCTCTCCCGATGAAAACAATTCCAACCGCTTCCAGGCCGTCTTTGATGTAGAAAATAGAGACTGGAATGTACAGGCAACGGCAGAAGATGATCATTTATCGCCGTCTGGACGCGTCATGGATTCCATGCTGTCGGAACACATGTGCGAAGGCTGGCTGGAAGGATATCTTCTGACTGGCCGTCACGGCTTCTTTGACACCTATGAAGCCTTCTCGCGGATTGTCGATTCGATGGCAGCCCAGCATGCAAAATGGCTGAAAGTCTGCAATCAGCTCCCATGGAGACACAGCATTGCCTCCCTGAACCTCATGATGTGCTCGACTGTATGGCAACAGGACCATAATGGATTTACCCATCAGGATCCGGGCTTCATGGATCATATGGCCAATAAAAATGCCGATGTCGTCCGCATTTTCCTTCCGCCCGATACAAACTGCCTCCTGGCAACCATGGATACGTGCCTGCGTACCCAGAATTTTGTCAATGTCATCATTGCCAGCAAGCATCCCCGTCCGCAGTGGCTCTCTATGGAAGAAGCGGTCAAACACTGCACCCAGGGTATTGGCATCTGGGACTGGGCTTCCAATGACCAGGGACAGGACCCGGATATCGTATTTGCCTGCGCCGGTGAAACGCCGACACTGGAAGCTCTGGCTGCCGTATCGATTTTGCGGAAAGAACTGCCAGAATTGAAGATCCGATTCATTAACGTAGTGGATCTGTTCAAACTCCTGCCTCAGACAGAACATCCCCATGGACTGACTGATGTCGAATACGACATGCTCTTTACCAAAGACAAACCGGTCATTTTCAATTTCCATGGTTATCCCAAACTGGTCCATGAACTGACCTATCATCGTCATAATAACCGTCTCATGCACGTCTGCGGTTATCGTGAAGAAGGGACTATAACGACACCGTTTGACGTGCGCGTACAAAATAATGTTGACCGTTTCCACCTCGTACGCAGCGCTCTGAAACGACTCCCGAATCTTGGGAACCGGGGGGCTTACCTATTCCAGAAAATGAATGACAAGCTTGTTGAACACAAACAGTACATTCATGACAAGGGCGTTGATTTACCGGAAGTATCCCAGTGGAAATGGGAAGACTAATACATCACTAACCTCTTTCAGCATCACAAGACAAGAACTCCTGCCAGCACTGTATGGCAGGAGTTCTTGTCTTACTTCACAGAGTGTTTTTACTTGACGGATTACCGTGTGAAAGGGAACGGACTTGTGGTATAATTACATGATAAGCCTAAAAATAAGAGTGAATGAGAGATAGGATGACCATCATGAAATTAATATTCGTGGATTTTGAAATGAATCCCATCAGCAAGGAGCGCCGGCAGATACGAAAAATCTGCCCGGGAGAAATCATCGAAATAGGTGCGGTCAAACTCGACGAACAGGCGCAGGAAATCAGTAGCTTTAAAGAATATGTCCTGCCTAAATATGCGACAGAGATGGATGAGACTTGTCAGGAACTGACGGGAATCACCATGGACATGCTTCGTCAGGCCGACACGTTTGTACCGGCATTCCGGCGGTTTCTGGATTGGTGCAATGAAACCGGGGAAAATGATTATGAAATGTACGCCTGGAGTGAAAACGACTGGCGGCAGCTCCATAATGAAATGCGGCTGAAAAAAATCAACACCCAGGCGGACCGTGTGGCATGGATGCTGGGGCACTGGCAGAATTTTCAGCAGATATACTGCAATCTGCTGGGACTGGATAATGTCATTTCTCTGGACAAAGCAATCGAGACGACGGGGGAACCCTTTGACGGTCAGATGCATGACGCATTGTGGGATGCCCGCAATACAGCCAAATTATATATGTTGTCCAAAAAGAAAGAGGAATTTCGCAAAGTCATGGATTCCATCATCGAGGTAACGGCCTCGGCCGAACCGCTTACGTTTTCTATGGCAGAAGCCTTTAAAAAAGCCAGGCGATAAGGAAAAATAGAAGAGAAAGAAGGAAAGAGCTTTTGGGGGAAGTTGGTATCCGTATCATTTTTTTATTTATCGATGTGATCCTGCCTATGGCAGCCGGTTATGCGTGCAGACAGAAACAGTGGCTGGATGAAAAACAATGCAATATCCTTATCCGCATCAACATCACTATCATTACAACATTGCTGACGACGCTGACATTCTGGGTCCTTCCGATTAAGCCGCATCTCATGCTGCTGCCTGTTTTCATGGTGCTTAATGCATTTATACCTGTAGGGGTCATTTTTCTCTTTCACCGGCAGCGCAAATTCACATCCATGGCCGATCAGGGCAGTTATATCCTGGCGGCGCTCCTGACGAATCTGGGAACACTGGGCGGTTTGTGTGGCTATATCCTGTATGGTGAACGGGGCTTTGCTTATGCCCAGTTGACAGCCGTATTTCAGAATTTCGTCACCTTTTTTATTGCTTTTCCTCTGGGAGCTTATTATAAGTACAGTGCTGAAGCGGGCGGCCATCTCAATCTCGTTTCTATGAGCTGGCGTAAACTCTTTATCAACTGGAATCAGATGCCCGTCGTCGGCATGGCCCTGGGTATTGCCCTTTATGCTCTCGGGATTTCCAGACCACAAATACTGGATTATGCCTTTCAGGGGCTGATTCATATCGGGGCCTGGTCCGGGCTGGTACCGATTGGGTTCATGATAGAGTTTGCGGCTCTCTCCCGGTACTATAAGAAGACCTTTGACCTCGTACCCATCAAGCTGTTGGTGACGCCGGCTATCTGCTATGTCCTGGGCACATTCTGTTTCACCGATCCCGTTCTGATTGGGACGCTCATGATTCTCATGTCGATGCCGACGGCTATCTTTTCTCTCTTTGCCGTACGCTTATACAACCTCAATGTCAATCTGGCTATGTCCGCTTTTATTACGACGACGGCGTTTTATATATTCCTGTTTTATCCCGTTTTTTATTTTCTGGTCCACCTGGGATATCTTACCTTTACCTGATTTAATGAGAGGTGACTTATGATTTTAAAACTGAAGAAATCGTGGTTGTTTTTGTGCACAGCCTGTATCATGGCAATGTTTCTGGCCGGATGTGGTCATGCCGTCAACCTGACGGAAAAGCGCATTGACGGTATCGATTCCCAGATTACAATAGCACTGCCCGGCAATGCCCACGAACTGCCCCTGCCGGTCACATTGGATCCATTGACACAACGATACCTGAAGGGACAGCGTTTTTATGGGGAAATTAATCAGGGACTGCACATCGGAATTTTTACGGTCAGCATTGACTCGGGACAGATGTACAGTGACCTGCATCTGACGAATGGCCAGGCTCTGGGAAATACGCTCAGCGAAAATATTGAACGGGCGTCTCAGGCTATTTTAAGCAGCATTGATGCAGAAAATGTATCTGCCATGCAGGAAGCTGCCAGTGTTTCCGGGGAACATGCGGTGAAACAGACCTATACGTTTACCGCCGATGATAAACGGATGAAGGCGCAGCTGTTGGGATTTTCCCATGGCAACGCTACCTGGGTCATCCTCGTCGCCTGTGATGCCGATTCTAAGAATGCCCCGGCTATTGACGACATCATGAAATCTGTTACGATAACAAAATAATAGTACAGAAGGAGCGGCTTTCATATGAAACAGCCATGGTTTCGTATGAAAGCCGCTCCTTTACGTTTGTCGTTTGCAGCGAGCAGGATCTTTTTGGGCCGTCAGCATGTTTGCTGTATGCGCTTGTACAAAGGCAGTTTTTGCAGATGTTTCAATGTCACCATGGCGGTGATGCCAATGAGTATGCCTGTTCCCGTTCCGGCAACTGCCAGTACGGGCAGGTACAGCATAATTTTCATGTTTTCTACGATGAAACATGCCACGAGGACCTGGCCGAAGTTGTGAAAAATGCCACCGGCGGCCGATACACCAATGAGGCTGAATTTGCCGCATTTCTGGAAAACCAGCATACTTCCCAGGCTGAGAGCGGCCCCGGATACACTGTAGAAGAAAGCGTTGATTCCGCCGCCAAAAGCGGTGGAAAGAATGATGCGGAGCAGGAGAATCAGGGCGACATCCCGTTTCCTGGGAAGGGCGTATAAGGCAATGACCGTAATTAGATTGGCCAGTCCCAGCTTGGCGCCGGGGGCGATGAACGGGACGGGAAGCATGCCTTCTACGATGTACAGTACCAGGGACTGGGCAACAAACAGGCTCAATATAATAAGGTGGAACGTTTTGTTCATAAGATACCTCTCTAACGGGCGCGGATAATATCGGGATCCGATGCATCATTGGCCTGGACTTCCACCATGACTTTATGGGGCAGACAGACGCTGGTCTGGCCGGGATTTTTCAAAAATCCTTCGTGGACGCATACCTGGTCAGGGCAATCGGCATCGATGATGGCAATTTCTTCATCGCGGATCAGGATGGTATTGTATCCGGATGATGTGCGGATAGTCAGTGTATCTGTCCCGTGGTGTTCCGATAAAGGAATCGTTTTGTATTTCTTGCCGTTTACATAGATGATGGCGTGTGTGCCATTGGCAGAAGCAGCCTGACCGCTGGCCCAGAATAAGGCGGCAGGGATACAGGATAAGATGAGCAGACTGACGATGAGGGCGACATCCCATTTTCGTATCATATATTCACTCTCCTAAAACCAGACAGCTTCCTGACCGGTCTGGATAAAACCTTGATGTTTCAAATGAATGACGTTTTCTGGAGGCAGATCTGTGAAGATGCAGAAACAGGCATTGGACTGGGCATTAGCTTTTATATAGGCATCATCAAAGGAAAGGAGCCGGTCCCCTTTCCGGACTGTCTGACCGTCTTTGACATAAAAGGTAAATCCCTTTCCATTTAGTACATCCGTCCCTATGCCGACCTGCAGCATATACTCCAATCCGTCGGTTGTATGCATGCCGATGGCATTTTTTTCTTCAAAAATAAAAAAGACGGATCCGTCACAGGGAGCATACAGAATGGATTCAGACGGATAGATAAAAAAACCGTCTCCTGTAGATTTATGGGAATAGAACGGATCCGGTGCTTCCGAAAGAGGATGGAGCATACCTGTACAAGGCGCGTAGAAAATATGAGACTGCGGAGATGGAGATGACGGTGGGATGATGCGGGCGGCTTCTTCACCGGCTGCGATGCGGGGGCCGGCACAGAGCCGAACCTCCCAATGTTCCGGCAGTTCCGGAAACAGACAGATGCAGGCATCGGATGTTGCCTTTTCACAGATGAGTTTTTTATCGAAAGTTAGCAACCGGTCCCCTTTTTTGACGTGCTGTCCTGATTCGGCAAAGACCGTAAATCCTTTTCCCTGCAGCCGGACTGTATCGATTCCGATGTGGAGCAGATATTCTGTTCCATCTGCCGCTGTCAGTCCTATGGCGTGACGGGTATCAAAGACAAAGGTTACCTCACTGTCACAGGGCGCATAGACCGTATTTTCTTCAGGGTATACAAAAAAGCCGTCACCGGTCATCTTTTGAGCAAAGGCTTCATCCGGTGCGTCCGTGATTGGGTGAAGTTCTCCTGTAAAAGGGGAATTGAAAGGAATAGGTGATTCGTGTTCCACTGCTGCTATACCTCCTGCTGTCCCATGCCGTCTCTGTCATATTGCTGTTTGACAGGGCACGTCATGAGAAGTACTATTATATTGTAACATAAACCGAAGGATAAAGTAATCTAAATATAGATGAGGGTGTGATTGTGATGGAACCGACTGAACCGATGGAAGACCGGAATACATGGTGCTTCGTATGCGGTAAAAAGAATCCGCATGGACTGCATCTGGACATGCATTTGACAGAAGATGGCTGTTATGCCTGGTTTGTCCCGCAAAAACAGCATGAAAGTTATGATGACCGCATGCATGGCGGACTCATTAGTACACTTCTCGACGAAGTGATGGGGGATTTTATCTACCAGAAGACGGGGATACCGGCTTATACAGCCCGCATAGAAGTCCGTTTTCGCCATCCTGTGCGGATTGGGGAGAAAATTAAAATCGAGGGTAACGTAGTCCATCACCGGGGACGACTCTATGAAACGATGGGCAGGATTACCAAAGAAGATGGGTCCATAGCAGCCGAAGCGACTGCCAAGATGATGAGTGCCAAATAATGTATGGTACAGGATATATATCCGGAAAGGAGCGGTTTGTATGGAACAAAACGAACGATTGTATCAATTGAGTACACCTCTGTTAGCCGATGCCTGTATGCGTCTGGGAATCCCTGTGCGCTGTGCGCCCAGTAACCTGCAGGCACTGGAACCGGATATGCATTGTGTCGGACGGGTCTGTCCTGTCCGCCATGCAGGCAGTGTAGATATCTTTTTTGCCGCGTTGGAAGAAGCGCAGCCCGGCGATGTACTGGTCATTGATAATGGCGGTCGTACAGATCATGCCTGCGTTGGTGACCTCGTTGCCCGCGAAGTACAGGCTGCAGGTCTGGCGGGAATTATCATCTGGGGTCTGCACCGGGATACGTGGCAGATTCATGAAACGGGGTTACCGTTCTTTTCCCAGGGGCATATCCCTACCGGGCCCGTCAGACTGGACCGCCGGCCTGCGGCCGATGCTCTGGCCTGGGCCCGCGTAGGAGACTGGATTGTCGGTAAAAGCGATATCGTTGCAGGCGACCGCGACGGCGTCATCTTTTTGCCGTCAGATCATCTGACGGACATCATCGAAGCGGGGGAAGCCATCAAAGCGGCGGAAGAACGGCAGGCAAAACTTCTGAAAGAAGGAAAGAGCCTGAGGGACCAGCTGCATTTTAAAGAATACCTGGCCCAGCACAGCGTGACCCCATCGTACAGCTTCCGTGACCATCTGCGCAAAATCGGCGGTGCCATAGAACAGTAACCATGTAGATACATACTGCCTGCCCTGCTATCCGGGACAGGCAGTATGTATTTAAACTGATTTTATTCTCTTTCCGTCTTGCCTTCCCGGACATCCTGTGATACTATACGCACAGGGCAGAAGATAATATCACCGTAGGTGAGTTATACTTTTCGTAGTGTCATTTGTTATATTTTTCACAACTGCCTGGATCCGAAGTGGACCGGGACGGTGACAGGGCAGGAGTCTGCCCGTTTTACTTCGTTGTAGTATGCTTTCTGGCCCTGGCTGGAAAGCTTTTTCTTTTGCCCATAACTATTATCAGGGGGCATGTCTGATGTTAAAAGGAAAGAAAAAATTAGCAACTTTAGTAACGGTTTGTGTATTGGCAGGCAGCACGGCGATGGCTGCCGGTAGTCCGGCAGCGGTACCGGTGCGTACTGTCCCGGTCCGGCAATCGGCACCGGTGTCGGCGGGGACATCTGCCATTGATACATGGCGCACACAAAAGCAACTGGCGCAGGAAGAAACGATGGCACTTTTGTGGATGCGGTCTGCCGCAGAATACCGGGCACTTTGCTATCAGGGATACAATGCGGCTATGATGGAAGTGGATAAAGCACTGAGTGATCCGGCACGGAAGGGCAAACCGCTGGCTATTGTCCTGGACTGTGATGAA
This sequence comes from Megasphaera sp. UBA4233, assembly GCF_002395615.1. Classification (NCBI taxonomy): domain Bacteria; kingdom Bacillati; phylum Bacillota; class Negativicutes; order Veillonellales; family Veillonellaceae; genus Megasphaera; species Megasphaera sp. UBA4233. Next base: position 120,835 of record NZ_DGXL01000006.1, read on the forward strand.
ACGGTAACGGATAATACACCGGCTCTGGCAAAGGCGGCGGCCGATGGGAATGGCCAGTATAAGAGTATCTGGTGGCGCGATGTCGTTCATGAAGGTAAATCGGGCGCAATGCCGGGAGCCGTCGATTTTCTCCAGCAGGTAGATAAGAAAGGGCTGGCCATATTCTACGTATCGAACCGCTATGCGCCGGTCAATTATGAAGCGACAGAAGCCAATCTGAAGGCTCTGCATTTTCCCCAGGCAGATAAAAAACACATCCTGCTCATGGAAAAGAGCAGCAATAAACAACTGCGCTTTGATACGATAACGCCTGATTATGATGTTGTCGTGTATATGGGAGATAATGCCGGGGACCTTCCCATCGGGACGAATGGCAAGAGTCTGACAGAACGCAATCAGATTGTCGATGCGCACAAGGCCGATTTTGGAACGAAATACATCGTCTTCCCTAATCCCGTATACGGGGCCTGGGTCAGTGCCATTGCCAAGAATTATCTTACTATGACGCCGGAACAACGCGATGAAGTCAACCGGGAATTTCTGACAAAAACATATTAATGGATACAGCAAAAGATGGCCTCATGCCGTAATGACAGGGGGCCATCTTTTTTACGTATCTTTATTGATTGCGCTGATGGATGAAAGCGGCGTAATCGGCGATGCTGGAGAGTTCTTCCGGGGATACTTCCAAAAGAAGGCGGATGGTATCGACCAGCTTTGTTTCATATGGTGTATGAACTGGCTGTATAACCGTGGAAACGTCCGGCCCAGCCGTGCTGGTCAGATTTTCCATGCTGGTATGGAAATAGGCAGCGACATCCTTCAGCCGGTCCTTGCGTGGAAATTTTTCTTCCTTGAGCCAGGCCGACAGGGTCGTCGGTTTTATCCCCAGGTCCTGACAGACTTGTTTTTTTGTCAGCTTCTGTTGGGCAAGCAGCTGCTGGAGATGGCAGCTGAAATTTTTTTTCTTTTCATCGTTTTTCATATCGGTCTTCCTTTATCATGAGATACGGAGTTTAGTATATCACAAAAGGAAGTAAAATGAAACAGGTGGAACCGAAAGACCTCGTTAAAAGGTCAGAGTTTCTCCGTCTGCCGGTATATAGATGGTGTGGGGGAGTCCGGCCAGTTCCAGCTGCTCCTGCAATATACGACGCGTAAAGAGATTGTGGGGGACGCTGTCCAGGTGGGTGGCGATAATCTGTGCTGTCGGGAGAGCGTGGTGCATGGCCAGCAGGTCGCCCGTGTCCATGATGAGACGCCCGCAGTTCTGCAGTGTTGCCGCTCCCGTATTTGCGATGATGATATCGGGCTGATAGGTGGATACAACTTGGGCCGTGCCATCGTACCAGATGGTATCGCCGGTCAGATAGAGCGTTTTCTCTCCGGGAGCCTGAAAAAGGACGCCGCTGGAAATGCCGCTGGGCTGATTGGTGCCATGGCGGCCGGGAGTACGGCGCAGTGTAATGGATGAGAAACTGAGCGGATCCGGAGACAGAAGGCGTACATCCGTAAAGCCTGATTGTGTCAGGACTGCGGCATCGGCTTCGTTCTGGACAAAGACGGGAAGGTGTTTGGGGAGCGGGGCTCCGACCGTATGACAGGTCATATCCACATCAATGTGGTCCGGATGGATATGGGTGATGATACAGGCATCGACATAGGATAAGATGGTGGATTTAGGACAGGGAAGGGGCTTCATGGGCATGGGAATAGCGGCCTGAGATGCTGTCAGAGGCTGATTGCCGCCCCAGTCCCGGAAAGAGCCGGCTGTTCCCGTATCGGCGAGCCAGGGGTCGATGAGAAATGTCGTATTACCGATAGTGATGCGCAGTGTAGCGCTGCGGATTTGCTGAATATTCATAACGATGACCTCCTGTAACATGGGATAGGAAATGATGCACCGGTGTATAGGTTTAGTATACGCAGGACCGGTCAGAACACAATAGACAACTGGTGCGGAATGGAACAGTTCCTGACAGATTCGCGTTTTTGTCAAGTTATAGCGGGATGTGCCGATGATTTTCTGATTTTTTCTATTGACGGTATCAAGTTTTGTTTCCTATAATGAGAGCAACTCGTACAGATGATGCAAAAAAGAGGTGGCAGGGATGAGCGGGAAGAAGCCGTATAAGAGTGACCGGCGGACACGGTATACCAGGCAGGTCATTAAAGATACATTCCTTACTATGCTTCAGGAGTTTTCTTTTGAAAAGGTGACGGTGACAGCCTTATGCCGCCGGGCAGACGTGACGCGGGCTACATTTTACCTGCACTACCGGGATGTATACGCCGTACTGGATGAAGTCATTGCCGATGCTCTGGAAATAGCAGAACAGCAGTCGCCACTTACAGATGAAAAACGGCGGGATGAACTGGCCCGGATTGCGCGTACAGGAAATGAACAGGCGCTGCGCAAGCAGTATGAGCTGCTGCCGGCCTGTCACCGGGCAGCCCATGCGCCGGCGTACAAGGCACTCTTTGAAGATGAGAGTTTGGCCGGGTATATTCTGGAACGCATATATGAACTGGAAAAGAAGAAGATTCCCGGCTTCATGCAGCAGTATGGCCTGAGCCGGGAAGAAGCAGAAGCCGTATTTACCTTTGAAATGTATGGCGCCTATGCTGTGAATCGCCATCATCACTGGAAGAAAGATGATGCGTGGTTTCACCTGCAGATGCTGCTTCTGCGGTTCGTTACGGCCGGTGAAGCAGGTTTACAGAAACAAAAAGACAGGTCAGGCTGATTATGGCAGGGCGTTTTCTCCTGTGTTATGATGAACGTATCAGAAACAGGTTCGTATTGAATGAGGAGGAATGAGGTATGAAATGTTATGTTGTCGATGCGTTTACGAAAGAAGTATTCAAAGGAAATCCGGCTGCTGTATGCGTCATGGATTCCTGGCCTTCCGATGAACTGATGCAGAACATCGCCATAGAAAATAATCTGTCAGAGACCGCCTTTACGGTAAAGGAAAAAGACGGATACCGCCTGCGCTGGTTTACGCCAGGCGGAGAAATCGACCTCTGCGGCCATGCGACGCTGGGAACATCCTTTGTCCTGGCAAACTTTATCGAACCACAGTGCCATACCTTCGTCTTCCATACATTGAGCGGCGTGCTTACAGTGACCCGGAAAGGTGAGCTGTTCTCCATGGATTTTCCCGCTTATGATATGAAACCGGTGCCTGTGACCGATGCCATGGAAAACGCGCTGGGAGTCCGCCCGGTAGAAGCATACATGGCCCGGGACCTTCTCTGTGTACTGGAAAATGAAACACAGGTCCGGGAATGCCAGCCCGATATGGAAAAACTAAAACACCTTGATGGACTGCTGTGCAATGTTACGGCAAAAGGAACGGAGTATGACTGTGTCAGCCGCTCCTTTGCTCCCAAATTATCCGTGCCGGAAGACCCGGTATGCGGCAGCGGGCATTGTCATATTATCCCGGTCATGGCAGAAAAACTAGGTAAGAGTGATTTAGTTGCCTATCAGGCGTCACGCCGTGGCGGCGAATTGTACTGCCATATAGAAGATGGTCACATCGCCATGGCTGGTTATGCGGTCTTGTATTCGGAAGCTGACCTTAAAATTTGATTCATTGTGAAAATATAAAAGGGGGATTGTACCGGCATGAGAGGTTACTCATGCTGGTACAATCCCCTTTTAAGCGGTCAGGATAACCAGATCAGACGTATTCTTTTAATGCCTGGGCCAGCTGATCCGGACAGGACGTAGTGCGTTCTCCGCAGCGGATGCCTTCCAGACGGCGGATGACTTCGGTGACGGGCATTCCTTCAGCAAGGCTGGAAAGGCCGAGATGATTGCCGGGACAGCCCTTTGTAAAGGCGACATCATAGACTTTTCCATCTCTGACGTCAAAATCAATCTGTGTGGCACAGATGCCACTCGGTTTATACGTATGCAAGGGAATCCTCCTTTCGTCATTAATCGAAGAGTGCCAGAATACTGGCTTTCGGCTGAGCACCGACAGAACTCTTGTAGAGCTGGCCATTCTTGAAGACCAGGAGAGTCGGGATGCTCATGACATTGAACTGCTGGGCCAGTTCCGGCTGTTCATCTACATTGACTTTGCCTACTTTGTATTCCGGATGTTCGTTAGCTATTTCTTCGACGACGGGGGCTACCATACGGCAGGGACCGCACCAGGTGGCCCAGAAATCAACGAGGACCGGTTTATCGGACTGCAGGACTTCCTGATTGAAATTATCATTGGTAAATGTGTATTCCATATATGATTCACTCCTTTGGTATGCGTATTGTCTGCGAGACACTTCTATTATATCACACATTTGTCAAATTTTACGAGAAAAATTTTAATGTATAATATACAAGATTTATTGTTTGTACCATCGAACTTTAATATAACGCAGACGCTTAGAAAAAAACGGCCTGTCACCGATGTGACAGGCCGTTTTGCCGGCTATTAGAATGCAGGCAGGATGGTTCCTTGATATTTATCGTTGATAAATTTCTTGATCGCTTCGGACTGATAAATCTGAACGACTTTTTTGTATGTTTCGTTGTTTTCATCACCCTGGCGGACAGCGAATACGCAGGCGTAGGGCGATTCAATGGATTCGACGAGGATGGAATCTTTTTTCGGATTCAGACCGGCCGGAATGGCGTAGTTGGTATTAACGCAGGCGATGTCTGTATCATCGAGAGAACGCGGCGTCTGGGCGGCATCGAGTTCGACGAATTTCAGATTTTTCGGGTTTTCTGTGATATCAGCAACGGAAGCTTCGATGGAATCGCCGTTCTTCAATTTGATCAGGCCGGCCTGCTGCAGGAGGAGCAGGGCACGGGCGCCGTTGGACGGGTCGTTCGGAATAGTGACTTTGCTGCCCGGAGCAACTTCATCGAGAGATTTATATTTGTGTGAATAAACGGCCATAGGCATGAGAATCGTCTTTCCAACAGACGTGAGCTTCAGGCCCTGCTTTTTGACGATATTGTCAAGGTACGGCTGATGCTGGTAGGAGTTCATGTCGAGGTCTTTTTCGGCCAGTGCTTTATCAGGCTGTACATAATCGTTGAATTCTACGACTTTGATGGTAATCCCCTGTTTGGCAGCTTCTTTCGCTACTTCATCCATGATTTCTGCATGAGGACCAGCTGTTACCCCTACTTTAATTTCTTTTTTTGCCTGGTCGCCTTTGCTGTCATTGCTGGAACCGCAGCCGGCAGCAAATACGCAGATAGCTGCGATGAGGCCGGCGGAAATGATTTTTTTAATAGCTGATTTCATGTTTCGTACCCCTCTCCTGAGTGTGTATACAAAATAAGTCCGTATCAACAAAAAAGCCGTCATGCAGATGACGGCTTTATTAATCCTATGATTCATCTGCCGGAATAATCCGATGGAGTTGGCACCATACCTTATGGCGGTTGCCGCAGTGTCATCGGGCCATTCCCTCGACTGCTCTTGATGAAACGTATTCAGTTGATGATGCAGATATTAGCATAGTTTTTTTCTCTTGTCAAGTATTAGTTTTTTCTATATCTAAAAATACAGACCGCAAAAATACCGTTTTTTAATGCGCTGTATTATTTCTGATTGAAATATATGATAATTTTTATAAAAAATGACATATACTATATGTGAAAAAATAGGATGTATTAAGAAAATTAGATGTTTTTTATCTTTTACCGGATAGACAATATATATGAATACAGTACAATAAAAGTGCGCAATACGTGTTTCGGAATTTGGTAAAGCGAAAGGAGCAGAAAGATGAAACAAATCACAAAACGAATCATTACCTTGGCGATTGCAGCGGCGACACTGGTTTCATTGGCTGGCTGCGGAGGTGGTCAGAAGAGTGCATCTGGCAGTGATGATAAGGTGCTTACGGTGTATACGGCCCGTAGCGAAAGCCTGAACAATCTGGTCATTCCTAATTTTGAAAAAGATACGGGAATCAAAGTCAATGTCGTCGTAGCCGGTACGGGACCGTTATTAAAACGCGTTTCGTCAGAAAAGGGCAATCCACAGGGCGATATCCTCTGGGCAGCAGATCAGACGATGCTGGAATCCCAGAAAGACTTATTCATGGAATATGTGTCGCCGGAAGATAAAAATATGATGGAAGCGTTCCGTAATAAGACGGGATATTTCACACCAGCTTTTGCTGATCCTACCGTCCTTATCGTCAACACGAATCTGGCTGGTGACACGAAAATCGAGACCTTTGATGACCTACTGAATCCGGCATTAAAGGGTAAGATCGCCTTTGGCGACCCGGCTAATTCCAGTTCGGCATTCCAGTCTCTCATGGCTATGCTCTATGCCAAAGGAAAAAATGGTGATCCTATGAGTCCGGAAGCATGGGAATATGTGGATAAATTCATTCAGAATCTCGATGGCAAGATGCTGAACAGTTCCGGCGCTGTCCACAAAGGCGTTGCCGATGGGGAATATACGGTAGGCCTCACTTGGGAAGACCCGGCAGCTACCTATGTCCGCAACAGCGCTCCCGTCAAAGTCGTATTCCCGAAAGAAGGAGCTATTTTCCCTGGTGAATCGGTGCAGATTATCAAAGGATGCAAACATCCGGAAAACGCTAAAAAATTTGTCGATTACATGATTTCACAGAAGATTCAGGAAATGGCTGGTAAGGAACTGACGGTGCGGCCGCTTCGCAAAAATATCGAGCTGGCTTCGTATATGACGCCTATTGATCAGATTCATCTGTTCCCCAACTATGATGAAGGTTGGGTATCGGATCATAAACAGGATATCGTGTCGATGTGGAACCAGCATCTCGAAAATAACAGATAAATGATTGTATTTGCATCAGTTTGCGGCAGGAAACTCAGTATCAGTGCAGCGGGTCCTGCCGCATTTTTTATAGGGAGGAAGAGAAAATGAGCGTATCCATTGATATTGATCACGTGGTAAAGCGCTATGGGGACAATACGGTAGTAAAGGGATTGTCTCTTCATGTTAAGCCAGGGGAGTTTTTTACTCTGCTGGGACCATCGGGCTGTGGCAAGACAACGCTGCTGCGTATGATTATCGGGTTCAACTCTATTGAAGAAGGGGAAATCCGGCTGAATGGGAAGCGTATCAATGATGTGCCTGTAGAAAAACGGAATATGGGCATGGTGTTTCAGAACTATGCCATATTTCCCCATATGACGGTACGGGACAATGTGGCTTTCGGACTGCAGATGCGGGGGGCCGGGAAAGGCGATATAGAAAAACGGGTAGACGACATACTGAAAGTTGTGAAAATTGACCATTTAAAGGACCGTATGCCTGCGGCTCTTTCTGGTGGCCAGCAGCAGCGGGTTGCCCTGGCGCGGGCTATCGTCATTCAGCCGGAAGTACTCCTAATGGATGAACCATTGTCCAATCTGGATGCCAAACTTCGGGTAGAAATGCGGAATGCGATAAAGAAAATCCAGCGTCATATCCACATTACGACGGTGTATGTAACCCACGACCAGGAAGAAGCATTGGCTGTATCAGATCGCATCGCTGTCATGAATAATGGTGTTATTCAGCAGATCGGGACGCCGCAGAATATTTACAAACGGCCTTTCAATACGTTTGTAGCCGGATTTATCGGCCTGTCCAATTTTCTCGATGCAAAGCTGCAAAAAGACGGGAATGCCCATACCCTGCATTTCGAAGATGGATATAACGTGACCATGGATAATCTCGATGAGTCGGCAAAAGATGGAGAGTCCGTCATCGTATCCGTACGGCCGGAAGAATTTTCTATTGTGCCGGCCGGTGAAAGGGGAATTTCTGCAGTCGTCGAAAGCAGCGTATTCCTGGGAATTGCTACTCACTATTTTATGAAATCGGATGATGGAAATAATCTGGAAGTCATCCAGTACCAGGGTGAAGGCAGTCATCTTCCCGATGGGACGGCCGTGAGTCTGCAGCTTAAGAGCGGCCGTATCAACGTATTCCATAGCGACAGTGCAGAAACGATGATAGAAGGTGGTCATAATGGCACAAACTAAACGATCTCATATTTCATTCTGGACCGTAATCAGTCTCTGGCTCTTTGCTTTTTTTGCCATTTTTGTTTTATATCCTCTGATACTCGTATTATATAAGAGCGTAGTGGACCCTGCTTCGGGCAGTGCGACGATGGCCTATTTTACCCGGTTCTTTACCAAGCCTTTTTATTGGGAAACCATGGTTCACAGTATGGAAGTCACGGTCGTCTCTACTATCCTGGCAGCTCTTCTGGGGCTTCCCATGGCTTATCTCATGCGGAGTATCAAGATAAAGGGGAGTGCCCTTCTCAATATCCTGATTGTCATTTCCTATTTGTCGCCGCCGTTCATCGGAGCCTATGCCTGGATTCAGCTGTTGGGGCGCAACGGTGTCATCACCCAGTTTTTTAACCAGCTGTTTCATACATCGTTTAATGGTGTCTATGGATTTTCTGGTATCGTCCTCGTCTTTACCTTGCAGTCCTTTCCTTTGATTTATATATTTTTGTCCGGATCGCTCAAGACTTTCGATAATTCGCTGAATGAAGCGGCGGAAAGCCTGGGCTGTTCCCGTTTCACGCGGATGCGGCGGATCCTGGTACCTCTTCTGCTGCCGACGCTGTTATCCAGTTCGATGCTCGTCTTCATGCGGGTCTTTGCCGATTTTGGTACACCTATGCTGATCGGTGAAGGATTCAAGACCATGCCCGTACTGGTGTATACGTCCTTTATGGGAGAAGTCGGCGGTGATGATGGATTTGCTGCGGCTATCTGCGTCATCATGATTGTACTGACGGTGGTCATGTTCTTTGCCCAGCGTTATCTGGCGAACCGCAGTACCTATACGATGACAGCACTGAAGCCTATCGTAGCTGAAAAAGCATCGGGGTTGCGCAATATCATGGCTCATGGTATCGTGTATATAGTAACAGGGCTGGCTATTCTGCCCCAGCTCGTCGTCGTGTATACATCGTTTCTGCGCAGTAATGGCGGTCAGGTCTTTACTGGCGGGTATGCGCTCCAGAGTTATGAAGCGACGTTGTTCGCCAAAGATAACACGGTCATCTGGAACACCTATTTCCTGGGTATTGTCGCTATTGCAATCGTACTGGTCATGGGAGTTATCATTGCCTATCTGAGTGTACGGAAAAAGAATCTCCTCAACAGCATCCTCGATACGGTGACCATGTTCCCCTTCATTATTCCCGGGTCTGTACTGGGGATTTCCTTCCTGTTTGCCTTCAACAGTCCGCCTATCGTTTTAAGCGGTACGGCTCTGATCATGATTATTTCCTTTGCCATCCGGCGTATGCCTTACACCGTGCGTTCCAGCGTGGCAGCTCTGGGACAGATCAGCAAAAATGTAGAAGAAGCGGCTATTTCGCTGGGGGCTTCCGACATGACGACATTCCGCCGGATTACCCTTCCCATGATGATGCCCGGCGTCCTGGCAGGGGCCATTATGAGCTGGGTGACCATCATCAGTGAGCTCAGTTCTTCCATTATTTTATATACGACAGCCAATCAGACGCTGACTGTGTCTATTTATACCGAAGTCATCCGCGGTAATTACGGCAATGCATCAGCATATGCTACAATTCTGGCGCTGACCTCCATCTTGTCCCTGCTGATTTTCTTCAAGCTGACGGGACGGCGTGATATCAGTATCTGATTTAACTTTTAAGGAGGGGCGGTATGAGCAGACCACGCAGTTTTCATCTGTACTTACAACAGGTTTTTACTAAAGGGGCGGCACTGCTCATACTGTTCCTGATATGTTTATTCGTATCCTTTCTGGTCTGTTTTTATCAGGTACGCGTTGTAGATGGAACGGATGCCCATGCTGCAGAGGCAGAACAGGCCATCAGCCGGGAGTGGAACCGCTGTGTGGCTATGTTGGATGAACTGGGCAGGAATCCTGTCCTCATCCGCGCCTTGCAGGACGGAAAGGCCGATCAGGAGCTGGCACAACAGTTGTATGACATAACGAACAGTGGTGTCGTCCGTGGTGATTTCCTCCTTTTAGACAGCAAAAGGAAACCGGTCATGACCAGCCTGTATCAGGATAATCTGGGGCTTGTCATGGAGAACCGGGATATACAGGACATGCTGCATCGGGCCGGGGCAGATGGTGTCAGGGATTTGCGTTATGGTCCGGTGATACTGCCGCTGCAACATAGTCAGCAGGAACAGTATTATCTTCTCAGGCCTGTGTGGGATGAAACAGGAACGGCAGGATACATCTTCCTTTTTTTCCGGCAGGAAGGATTCCAGGAGCTGACCGACGCATGGCCGGCAGAGCAGATTGTCATTATGGATACCCTCGATCACGTCGTTTTTTCAACGAACCCGCAGTTTGTAGATGCTATGGGTAAATTGCGCACGCCCCTGACCATGGAAGGGAAACAAACTGTTCAGGGTCGCAGTTATTATGTCAGCCGGCCGGCCCGGGGAGATAAACTTCAGGTCATTGCGTTCACGGCTATTCCCCATACGGATTCTCTGCTTCAGGCAGTACTTCTTTTCCTGGGATGTATTGGCATAGCGGCCTGTCTGGCTGTATTTCTGGTGGCGCGGAAACTGTCCCGTAAAGTATTGAAGCCATTGGATGGACTGCTGGTTGCTGTGCGGGAAGGGAAAAATGGAAATCTCGATTACCGGTTGGAACCAGAGCAGAGCCTGCAGGAATTTCAGGTCATTTATCAGGAATTTAACCGTATGATGAGGGAAATCCATCGTCTTATGGAACGCAATAAAGAACTGGCAGAACGGAAACGGCTCATGGAAGTGCGGAATCTGGAGGGACAGATGGATCCCCATTTCGCCTTCAATGTCATGGAAGGGCTGCGCTATGAAATTCTGTTTGATCCGAAAAAGGCATCGGAACTGGCTGTCTCCTTTGCCCGGCTGATGCGCTATAGTATCCATCGCGGTGAAGGTGATGTCAGTCTGGAAACGGATCTTCAGTACGTAAAAGATTATCTGGCTCTTCAAAAGATGCGCTTCGGCGAACGATTATCCTATGATGTTGTCATCGATCCGGATTTGTATCATTGCCAGATTCCCAAGCTGTTGTTGCAGCCTGTCGTAGAAAACAGTATTGTCCATGGACTGGAAAATGTACGGTCGATTCATATCAGCATTACTGGAAAAAGAGAAGAAGATATGCTCGTATTGTCAGTAATCGACAATGGTTCCGGTATCAGCCCTGAAAAAATGGCATCTCTCCGTCGTCTGCTGACATCGGACGTGGTAGCACCCAGCCATATCGGCCTGTATAACGTGCACCGCGTATTGCGGCTCCGATATGGCAGGACGGCAGGCATCCGCATTGAAGGAGATGCCCAGGGGTTCCGCGTTTTTCTGTCCCTGCCGATGGTAAAAGAAGAGGTGTCACATTATGACGATGTATAAGGTACTGCTCGTAGAAGATGAAGAGATTATCCGTAAAGGACTCATGTATCTGATGGACTGGGAAACGGAAGGCTGTGTCATCATAGGTGAGGCCGGAGATGGGGCAGAAGGTGCAGAAAAAATTCGTCAGATGAGACCGGATATCGTCATTACCGATGTGCGGATGCCTTTTATGAGCGGCCTGGATATGCTGGAACAGACCCGGTCTATACCGTATGCCGCCATTGTCATTTCTGGCTATGATGAATTTGAATATGCCCAGCGGGCGATTTCTCTGGATGTCACGGAGTATCTGCTGAAGCCAGTGGATTTTACCGCTCTCCAGAAAGCTTTGATGCGGGTAAAGGAAAAACTGGGTGCTCTTCGCCAGATGGAACAACAGGCACTGTTCCATCCGGTACAGATGAATCTGCCGGACGGGCTGCCGGAACCGGGAAACCGCTATGTGAAAAAAGTCTTGCAGATTATAGAGTCGCAGTATCCACAAAAAATCCTCCTGCAGAATCTCTGTGAAGACCTGGGCGTATCCAGTGTGTATCTGCAGACAAAGTTTAAGGAAGAAATGCATTATACCTTTCACGATTTTCTCAATCGCTATCGGATTCAGCAGGCGGTCAAAAAGATGAAGGAAACCGATTATAAGGTCTATGAAATCGCGGATATGGTCGGTTTTTCTGATTACAAATATTTTATACAAGTATTCAAAAAATACGTCGGCATGTCACCGAAAAAATTTTTTGAACGATCGGGTAGAATATGATGTGCTGTCTAAGTGGACATAAGGAGTAAGAGACTCTTGTCAGAATGTGTCTTTTCATGTTACAATACATACTGCTCATCGGAGGATGTATAACCGTAATGTATACAGCCGGATAAGATGTCGGCAGACGAAATATCGGAGGACAGGTCTCTGCGTACGGATACCTGTCGAAGTAAGATATGGATGTCCTGCCGGTTCTTGTCCGGCATTTTTGTTTGTGGAGGTGATGACCGATGGGGTATACAGAAGCTATGGAGCATAAGAAAAAGATACGTTGGGAAATATATTCTGCAAAAGCCTTCTATTTCCTCGGCGGTTTCGGTTTTACGGCCTGGGCATCTCTGATTCCTTTTTTGAAACATAATCTGGAAATACCCGATGACCACCTGGGCATTCTGCTCCTTACACTGGGAGCGGGGGCACTGGTCATGATGTTCTTTGCCGGTGCCATCGCGGCCCGGCTGGGATGCCGCCGTTCACTGACAGTGGGCGGTCTGGGTATGATTGTCTGTCTCAATGGGCTGTGCCATGCGCCGGTCTATGCCGGGGCGATAGGATTTGCTGTCATACTGGGAGCATCCCTGGGGCTTTCGGATGTGGTGGTCAATATCAATGGCATTTATATAGAGCGGAAAATCCACAAGAGGCTCATGTCGGGACTGCAGGCTATGTGGTCTCTGGGCAATTTTTCCGGCGCCGCTTTTTTCGCCCTGCTTCTCTCGTTGGGACTGCACTGGAAACTGGTGGCTCTGGCGGCGACTATGGTCATTGCCGGATGCCTGTTCTTTTTTGCTCCCCACCTGATGCAGAATCGGCAGGGAAATCGCGGGTCTTCCCATTTTGTGCGGCCTAAGCCGTATATTCTGCTTATCGGCGTCATCTGTACCATCTCCTTTCTTGTCGAAGGGTCTATCAATGACTGGAGTGGTGTATTCCTGACGACAGAAAAGGGAGTGGATATTTCTCATTCCGGGCTGGGTCTGACGCTGTTTACGGCAGCGGCCTTTCTCATGCGCCTGCCCGGTGATTCCCTGGTCATGCATTTTGGCAGCCGGCATATTCTGACCGTTTCTCTGCCCATCGCCTTTACCGGATTTCTTGGCATTTTATTCCTGCCACCGGGACCGCTGCTCTTTTTGGCATTTATTCTGATTGGCGTGGGTTGTGCCAATACGGTACCGGTCTTTTACTCACTGCTGGGTACGCAGAAGGTCATGCCTGTGGCGGATGCTGTTTCGGCGGTCAGTACCATCGGCTATGTGGGGATTCTGCTGGCTCCGGCTGTTCTCGGCTTTATCGGCCGTGCCTTCAGCCTGTATGCTTCCTTCGGCTTGGTCACGGTTCTTCTGGTCGTCATGTCGGTCATAGCTCTGCGGCTCTTAAAGAATGTTTGACGTTTGAAACATTGGTTTTAAATTAAAGTCCATCCACATCAAACTTTCAACT
>NZ_DGXL01000006.1:134499-142992 GCF_002395615.1 Megasphaera sp. UBA4233
CTTTCAACTTCAAACTCAAAAAAGCGGCTGTCTTCGGACGACAGCCGCTTTTTTTATGCATCAATCAGTTTTCCCGGATTGAGGATGTTGTTAGGATCCATGGCCCGTTTGATGGTTTTCATGATAGCCAGTTCTCCTTTAGGTGTAAATTCTTCCATGTACTTGAGCTTCTTGGCTCCGATGCCGTGTTCACCGGCCAGGCGTCCACCGACGCTGTAGGCATAGGCGTATACCTGCTGATGGAATTTTTCGACGCTCGTTTCCCATTCTTCGTCGCTCATATCCATCTTGCACAGGACGATGTGCAGGTTGCCGTCGCCGATGTGGGCATTGATCTTGACCTGGAACGGGTAATCTTCGCCGATTTCCATGATTTTTTCGATGGTCGAAGCGATTTTGTGGACCGGTACGACGACGTCATCGGTGAGGAAGACTTTGCTGACCATTTCACACGATGTCTGGACATTGCGGCGCATATTCCAGATGCGTTCATCCGCTTCGAGGACATCGACGGCGCCTGATTCTTCACAGATGGTGCAGACACTTTCCATCTTGCTGTCCAGTTCGTCTTCACGGAACGTTTCTACGGTGATGATGACGTAAATGCCGTCTTCATAGTGAGGCATATCCGAATAGTGGCAATAATCGGCGGTGTCACGGACATAGGAGTTATCCATGTATTCCACGCTGGTCGGGTCGATGCCGGCCTTAAGCAGTTTGGGAACCATGTACAGCGCTTTGCGCGGGTCTGTGTACACGGCGAGGACGTCAAACCGGTACGGCGGCAGGGGAATGAGTTTGACTGTGACTTTAGTGATGATGCCCAGCGTTCCTTCGCTGCCGATGATGAGCTGTTCCAGGTCGTAGCCGGTGGAGCATTTCTTCAGGATGCGGCCGCATTCGACGATATCGCCGGTCGGCGTGACCATTTCCAGACAATAGACCTGATGACGTGTGACGCCGTAGCGGACGGCTTTGAGGCCGCCGGCGTTGGTTGCCAGATTGGCGCCAATCATGCAGCTTTCTGCACTGGAGGGGTCTCCGGCGTAGAGCAGGCCATGAGCTTTGGCTTCTTTCTGCAGATCTACCGTACGCACGCCGGCTTCGACGGTCATATACATGCCTTCTTCATTGAGTTCAATGATTTTGTTGAGCCGTTCCATGCACAGGACAAGGCCGCCGCAGACAGGGATGGCACCGTCGGCCAGGCTTGTGCCGCCACTGCGGACGGTAATGGGAAAATGATATTCATTGGCCAGTTTGACAATCTGGGAAATTTCTTCGGCATTGGCCGGGATGACGGCTGCTTCCGGTAGATGGAAGCGGCGCGGGTCCGTTTCGTAATCTGTCTGGTACTGGAGCAGTATGTCTTTATCTGTTTTTACGTAAGAAGGGCCGGTAATGGCTTTGAGTTTTTCAATGATTTCCGGTGTGATGGGCTGATACGTTTCCATAATGATCCTCCTGTCATAAAGTAATCTGATTATGCGTATATTCTATCACATTTCTGCAGGCTGGAAAGAGTCATTTCCTATTCTTATTTGCAATGTGTAATTATGTCTGCTAAACTATACTGAAAAGGAGTGATTTATATGGACATGGGATTGCAGGATAAAGTTGTCGTTATTACCGGTGGGAGTGAAGGTATCGGATTTGCAGCTGCCAGAGCTTTTATTGCCGAAGGGGCCTATACCGCTATATGTGGACGCAGAAAAAACGTATTGGCGCATGCCGTGGCAGAACTGGGGCCGCGGGCTTTTGGCGTATCGTGTGATATGACAAAGGAAGACGATGTCTATAACTTTGCCCGCCGCGTCTTTGATACATTTGGCCGCATGGATGTGTGGGTCAATAATGTCGGCGCGACCATTGCCAGGAAAGGGACGTGGTATACGGGAGAAGAAATTGACCGGACCTATGCTGTAAATTTCAAATCCGTCGTCATGGGAAGCCAGGCAGCCGTACCCTATTTGTCCCGTCAGGGCGGGGTCATTGTCAATGTGGCATCTCTGGCGGCGCGGTGTGCGACATCCGGGCGGGCTACGCTCTATGGAGCGTTTAAAGCAGGTGTCGTCAACTTCACCAATACCTTTGCCGGGGAAGTGGCGTCAAAGCACATCCGTGTCGTATCCATACTGCCGGGATTTACGCTGACGCCGCTGGTCCGGGCGACCATTGCCCCTGCTGATCTGGAAAAGCAGAGCCGTACCTGCCTCTTGCGCCGGGCCGCTTCACCGGAAGAAATTGCCGGACCTATTGTCTTTCTGGCCAGCTCCCAGGCTTCCTATATGACGGCAGCGTCTCTTGAGATTTCCGGCGGCCGTAGTGTGACCCTGAATCCGGGGTATTCCTATGGGGAATAATGACATTCTAAAAATAAAATTGAATTATGTTCTAATTTTTTAAAAGTCCACTTGACAAGTGCTGTTTTAAAGTGTACTATGTTCGTAAACATTGGAAACGCCAAGACCGGAACAAGTACACGCAGGCGGTCAGACAGAGAGCAGGAATCCAGGCTGAGAGTTCCTGCAGAAGCCAAATGCGCTGGAATGCCTCCGCGAGCGGATGAGCCGAATCGAGTAGGCTCATACGGATTTCCCACGTTACGGGTGCCGAGATACAGCATTTGCTGTAAGCAGAGTGGAACCACGGACCACCGTCTCTGTCATGGGGACGGTGTTTTTTTTGTCTCTAAATGGGAAAAATGAGGATATTTCGCCAATGTTTCAAAACATATTTTAAAAATTCATGAAATGTGATGGGAGTAATAGAGGAGGATATGACTATGACACAGAGTAAAAAAGAATTAGTATTAGCCGCTATGGATAACAAGCCGGTAGACCGTGTTCCTGTGGGATTCTGGTTTCATTTTCTGGGAGATGAAATCCATTCCGATTCGTTTCAGCATCCGGAATTGATCGAACAGCTCTATGCGGGACAGACGAAATACATCGAAACGGCCAAGCCGGATTTTGTAAAAATCATGACCGATGGATTCTTTCCTTATGAAAATAGAACGGCATTCAATCTGAAAAGTGCGGCCGATTTCAAGCGGATCCAGCCCCTTGCTGACGATGATCCGTGGTTTACGACGCAGATTGCCTATGCAAAGAGACTGACCAGTAAATACGGTAATGACGTAGCCATGTTTTACAATCTCTTCTGCGCCGGTACGACAGTGAAATTCATGCTTCCCGATATTACCCAGGGCGATGCCTGGCTGAGCCGTCTTATACAGGAAGATGCAGACGCCGTCCGTCAGGGACTCGATGTCATTTCCGGAGATTTGGCAAAACTGGCCCGCCGGATTATTATCGAAGGCGGCGTGACCGGTATTTACTTCAGTCTCCAGAATCTGCTCGGTGAGGGAATTACGAAAGATGTTTACGATCAGGTGCTGGCGCCGGGTGAAAAACAGATCCTCGCCGCGGCTAACAGTGCAAGCGATTACAACATCCTCCATATCTGCGGCTGGTCCGGCCACCGCAATGACCTGACCTGGTATGCCGATTACGATGTGAAGACCATTAACTGGGCGGCTGTCGTCGAAGGCGTGCCTCTGGAAGAAGGACGGAAGATTTTTGGCGGCCGGGCTGCTCTCGGCGGATTTGGCAATCTGGAAACGGAAGTACTGTACAATGGTACGAAAGAAGAAGTACAGGCTGAAACGAAGCGTATCCTGGACCATGCCGGACGGAAGGGCGTCATCCTCGGTGCAGACTGCACGGTGCCGCGCGATACGGACTGGCAGCGTTTTGAATGGGTACGGGAAGCTGCAAAATAATAGATATTATAACGGGTAAAGCATATAGGGGGAATATATCATGAATATAAAAAAATTAGGGAAATTTGTCATCACAGCCGCTTTGATTGGTGTCGTCGCAGCCGGCCTTGCCGGATGCAGCAAGAAAGATAGTGCCGCAGCCGGCGATGGCGGCAAGAAAAAAGTCGTCAACGTAGCGTATACGAATTACTATGTACCTTATGATTTCGTCAATGACAAAGGAGAAGCCGACGGCTTTGAAGTAGCAGTCATGAAAGAAGTTGCCAAAAAACTGCCGCAGTACGAATGGAAATTCACGCCGACCTCGGACGACGATCTTCTGATCGGTGTCGAATCGGGGAAATACACCATTGGTACCAAGGGCATCTGGAAAACGGCAGCCCGGGAAAAGAAATATCTCTTTACTGATAATTACATCGGTGCCAGCGTCATAGGCCTGGTCATCCGCAAAGATGAAGCCGATAAAGTAAAAGACATGGATTCCTTTGCCCAGTACAGTGGCAAACTCGTGCCGATTGCCCCACAGGATGCGCGCTACATGGTCATTGATACATACAATAAAGAACATCCGGATAAGCCCATCGACCTGAAATCGTCGGAAGCATTCCAGATTGCCGATGCCTACAGCTGGGTCATGGAAGGCCGCTATGATGCCTATCTGGAAGTTGAACTGAGCTACAAGAACAATATCGTCAAAGACGACGCTCCGTACCATCAGTTCAACGATCAGCTGACCTATATCCGCTACAAAGGCATCCCGACTTATCCGCTGATCAATAAGAAAGAAACGAAATTGAAAGACGAAGTCGATCAGGCTATCAAAGAACTTCGTGATGAAGGAAAAATTGCCGAACTGGAACAAAAATATTTTGGTGAAAGCCTGTCCCAGTATATCGGACAGTAAGTGAGAGGAGGAGTGCTTTGTGAATAGTACGAGAGTATTTGATCCGTCCATGATCGTACAGGTCATACCGGACCTTCTGTCCTATCTGGACGTGACTTTGCTCGTAGCCGTCACAAGTATCCTCCTCGGCTCTCTGCTGGGGATGATACTGGCCTGGGCCAGGACGGGTCACCACCGCGTGCTGCGCTGGATTGCCAACGGTTACATCTATATCATGCGCTGCACGCCCTCCATTGTCCTGTTGTTCATCGTATTTTACGGTCTGCCGAAACTGGTGGAGTCGATGACCGATTATGATATCAACGATACAAACCGTGCCGTCTTTGCCATCATCACCTTTACGTTGTTATTTGGCGCCTATATTTCTGAAGTATTCCGGGCCGCCTATCAGGCTGTCCCCAAAGGGCAGTATGAAGCGGCAGTCAGCATTGGCCTGACCCCGTTTCAGGCATTCCGCCAGGTCATGCTGCCCCAGGCTACAGTCATAGCCCTGCCGAACTTTGGCAATTCCGTCATCAATTTGCTGAAAGAAGGGGCCCTGGCCTACACCATCGGCCTCATCGATATGATTGGCAAGGGAAATCTGATCATTGCCCAGAACTTTGGGGCGTATGGTGTGGAAATTTATCTGGCCTGCATGATTGTCTACTGGATTATGACGACCTGCATTGCCAAGGGATTCCTCCGGTTGGAAGAACATCTTGACAAAGGGCAGAGCCTGCGGGCAAAGAATCCGGCACAGGCAAAAGCACGCATACTGCCTGTATGGAAAAGCGTACCGGCGCTGATGCGGCGCATTCAGCGTCAGGGCTAGAAAAAGGAGTAACCATATGGAACTGGATTATACATTTATGATAGAAACCTTTTATAAGGTATGGGGGGGCATTGGCACGACACTGGGACTGACAGCCCTGAGTCTCCTCATCGCGGCACCGATTGCGTTTTATATGGCGGTCCTCCGCATTAAAGGCAATCTCATCGGCAGTGGCATTACCCAGGCTTATATATCCTTTGTCCGGGGTACGCCTATTATTCTGCAGATTCTTCTTCTTTATAGCCTGCTCCCAAGCTTTCTCAACGTCGTTGTCAAAGCATTGGGCGCAGACTTCAATGTCTTCGACAGCGTCGACCCGTTCTGGTATGCGGTTGTCGTCTTTTCCCTGAATACCATCGCCCTTTTGGCAGAAGTATTCCGCTCGGCTCTGCTGAGTATCCCTAAGGGACAGCTTGAAGCCGGCGTTTCTATCGGCCTTTCGGAATTCCAGACATACTGCAAAGTCATCATTCCCCAGGCTATGGTCGTAGCGCTGCCGGCGGTCTGCAATATTACGGTCAATCTGATCAAAGGGACTTCCCTGGCATTCCTTATGACTGTCAAAGATGTCCTGGCTATCGGAAAAATTGCCGCTTCCTATGGTTATAACTATATCGAATCGTACCTGGATGTGTTTATTGTATATCTCATCGTATGTACGGTCATCCAGCTGGCATATAAATTTGCAGAACAGCATGTAGGTGCCTTCCGGGCCGGTGCATAAGAAAGGAGATTTATCCCATGTTATTGTCAATTAAGCATGTCCGCAAGAGCTTTGGCAATCTGGAAGTACTGAAAGACGTGCATATGGATATTGAAAAAGGCGACGTTGTCGTCATTCTGGGCCCCAGCGGGTCGGGCAAGACGACATTCCTGCGCTGCCTGAATTTTCTGGAAAAGGCCGATGCCGGGGAAATGGATTTTGCCGGTATGCACATCGATCTCAGCCATCCTTCGACAAAAGATATTACGGCCGTGCGGAAAAAGACGGCTTTCGTATTTCAGGGATACAACCTCTTTGCCAATAAGACGGTCCTTGAAAATGTGACTCTCGGTCTGACTACGGGCAGGGGCATGAAAAAAGCCGATGCCGAAGCCATTGCCCGCGATGCGTTGCAGCGTGTCGGCATGGCGGAACGGATGGACTATTATCCGTCCCAGCTTTCCGGCGGCCAGCAGCAGCGCGTAGGAATTGCCCGGGCCATGGCTGTCAAGCCCGATGTCATCCTGTTTGATGAACCGACATCGGCCCTTGATCCGGAACTGGTCGGGGAAGTACTGAAAGTCATGCGGGACCTGGCAAAAGCCGGAACGACCATGATTGTCGTGACCCATGAAATGAAATTTGCCCGCGATGTGGCAACCCACGTTATTTTTATGGATGGCGGTGTCATCGTCGAAGAAGGGACGTCGGAAGATATTTTCGAGCATCCCAAAGAAGAACGGACTAAAAAGTTCCTGCACCGCGTCCTCTGCCATACTTACGAATAATCAGAGAGGAGCTATTTCTGACAGCACTTGTACGGAAAATAGTTCCTCTTTTCATTATGTGTATTGACGCAACAGACAAACCTGTATATGATGATGGTATCTAAAGGAGGAATGCAATATGGCTTTTACAGAAGAACAGAAACTGACAGATCATCTGCAGCACTTTATTGCCTGTCAGACCATTTCTAATGAAGATTTGGATAAAGTGGACTGGCGGGAATTTACCAAGCTTCATGCCCTGCTGGAAGCCTACTATCCTGTTATATATAAACTGTTTGAAGTCATTCCGGTTGGCCGGGCGGGCCTGCTGTTTCATTATGATTCGGGCCATCCGGAAAAAACGCCGCTCGTACTCAGCGCCCATCAGGACGTAGTCGAACCGGGAGCCCTGGAACTCTGGAAGAAAGAACCTTTTTCCGGCGCTTATGAAGATGGCATCATCTGGGGACGGGGTACGACAGACTGCAAACACCTCTTCCTGGCAGAAATGGAAGCCGTGGAAGCTGCCTTTTCCGATGGATTCCGTCCTTCCTATGACCTCTACATTGCACTGGGATACAGTGAAGAAATTTATACCATCAGCGGGGAAGACGGCGGACGGCTTCTCAAGGAAGCACTGGCGGCACGGGGCGTTCATCAGATCGTTCTCTTTGACGAAGGCGGCAGTGTGACGACCGACGATAAGGGGCACCGCATTGCCCACGTCGGTCTGGGAGATAAGTCGCAGATTGTCTACGAACTCTATAAAGACGGGACAGGCGGCCATTCCAGTGTACCGGGACTGCATACGGATATGGGAGCTCTGGCCCGCTGCATCGTGGCACTGGAAGATCATCCCCGTCCGTATAAACTGACGGATTTATCCCGGGGTCAGCTGAAAGGTATGGCTAAACTGGAAACGGGGGATAAACAGCGGATTTTCAGTGACCCCGACCGGTACTGGGATGAAGTGTGTGAATGGCCCGTCAGGATGCCCGCCTCGATGCGCTGCTCCATACGACGATATGTGTGACCATGGCCCAGGGAGCCCAGCAGCCTAACGTCATCTCGGCACACGTAAGCGCTACCATCAGTGCCCGCGTACTTCCCGGGGAAACGGGGGATGAAATCCTGGCGTATATCCAGCAGTACCTCACCGGAGGCATCCAGGTCCGCCGCGTATCCGGCATCGACCCGGTCAACGAAGACACACCGGACAGTGAAGAATTCCGTCTGGTCGAACAGACTATCCACGATGTATACGGCGACGATGTCATCGTCATGCCGGAACTGATGCTGTTTGCGACAGACTCCCGCTATTATAAGGACATTGCTAAACACATCTTCCTTTTCAGTGGCTATGAACAGGACGATACGTGGGGGCCCATGCACGGTGTCAACGAACGGATTCCCGCTGCCGCATTACCGGGATCACGTAACTTCTTCCGCAAGCTGTTAGAAAATTACAATGCATAACAGAATAAGCCTAAAAAAAACTGGTTTATGGAGTATTTTGTTCCA
>NZ_DGXL01000017.1:0-3053 GCF_002395615.1 Megasphaera sp. UBA4233
CTGTACACATGGATGTCCTCCGGGGCGGCGTAGCGCAGGAAGACCGAGTAGATCTGGGCGGATACCCGTTCGTACTCCGCCATCCGGGGAACTGCAATGAGGTAGGAAACCTTTGTCCGTGTCTGCGCCTCATACCTGCGTATGGCCTCCCTGGCTTCAAAGAGCCTCGGCCGGCTGGGCACCCCTATGGCCTTCAGGGCGGGGGATACGGCCAGGCATATGGTCTGGTCCGTCCGGCTTTCATCCGCCACCAGCAGCTCTGCCTTCAGGGGGTCCAGGCCGCGGAAAACGCACTCCACCGAAGCATAAAAAGACTTCATGTCTATCGCGGCATATACGTGTTCCATCTTACCTGTCCTCCGAAAACCTGCAGGCGGCTGCGGAATGCATTATTTCTCCTCACCGGAGGCCTCTGCATCCGGCTCCGCCCGGCCGGCTTTTCCTTCCTGTGCATACATTTCATAATAACTCCTTAGCGGCGGAAACCCGCCACCCTTGGGTGGTGGGAGGAGCCGCATCCTTTCCCTATTTGATACGTTCCCAACCGGTTTTGTATGAAGATACCCTCGTCAAAGTGGAAGGATTTACACCCTTAAACCACCGCATAACCGCAGTGTTGGTACCTTCGTCAACAGATAAGACGGTATGCTTCTCTTTCGCGCTGATCAGCGCGAGCTTTTGATTGGCGGCAATGGGAATCGTTTTTCCTTTCTTCTTCATGGGCTGCAGTTTATCCAAAGGTACCACCTTTGTCGTTCTCAGCTGAACGGTCGCGCCATTGTTTTGCATGCCGTTCACAATATACATTTTCTTATCGGTGCTGCACCATACTTTATCTCCCGGGGACAGCGTATAGTGTTGTTTCCGGATGCTGCGATGCCCTTTTGCTTTCTTCTCTCCTCTGTACTTCCGCTCGTTGTTCGGGTTATTCCTCGGAATATTCCGTTTCGTGCGATTGCAGCCAAGCTGTGAACCCATTTTCTCTGTTCCGTCACGCGTGTCGATGTATACCGCATCATAGAATTTCTCCAGGACGCGGTTGTTGCGGCGTCTTTTTTTGAAATGTTCCAAATGCGCTCTATGTTTCGGATGGAAGTTGCCCATCGCATACGCATCGTTCGCATGGGTCTTCCTGAGACGCAGCTGCTGCCTGGACTGCTTTGTAGCCGCTCCGTAGGTGATATGGACAGAGATACCGGGAAGTGCTTCCTTCAGCTTGTTCACCATGTTCCACCGGACAGACGTCATGAACGTTGCGCCCTTAAGTCCTTTCAGCTTCGGCTCCAGCCCGTAAAGCGTGCCGCCAGGTTTATGATTTTTCGGCGTGTGGCACTGTTCGCATACCGTCAGAAGGTTTGCCATCCGATTCGTTCGGTCACCCTTCCAGAAGCCGATATGGTGCTCATGCAGCATTGCCTTGTCGCTGAAGGCATTTCTGCCGCAGCACTGGCATGTGTGATTGTCTCTGGAAAACACGGCCGCACGAAGCGTCAGATAGCCGTACTGTTCGCCTTGCTGATAGTCGGTACCCTGCGGGAGCGGTTTTCCTTCTTCGATCGCCTTCAGTGCCTGTGTATCGAATTCCCCCATCTCCACATGGACATCCGTTATGGGCATCACGAAACACAGAGACGTGATAATGTCTATGTGGCGGTCCCGCTTATTGCGAAGAGACGGTGCAAAGCCATCTTTCACAATAACCCCCTTGCGGTTCCTGGACATCTTCGCTCTGTGACGCTTCCGGTTTCTTCTCGTACGACGATATTTACGGCTGTCGTTATGCTTTTCGGTCTCGTCGGTCAGAAGATCGTATTCGCGTTGCAGGTATTCGTGTTTCTCCGAACATACCGATACACCAATATGCTCATAGCCTGTATCACACGTAACTTCAATCTCCTGAACCATGTTCTTCTCCGGGTCAAACTCTACATCGAGCATTTGAATCGTGTAAACCGGTCGGTGTGCATAGGTTACCGCTCTACCACTTTTTTTCAGGTGGCGGGCTCTATAGCTGTTGGTCGGCATCAGGGGATGCCCGTTTTTATCAACAACCGCCACCGTTACGATTCCGTGATGCTGACGCATCCTCTGAGCCTCCTTTCGTGTATTTGACGGTATCCCATCCCATTTTGTAATGTGATGGAATACCTTTGGGAAAATAGTGTTTTGCCCTTGCGGGCTGGTGTTACCACCTTCGGTATGTAACAGATACAAGTATCTGTACTCCCGCTTCTCCACCTTGCGGCGGTAGTCCTCTTCGCCAATGTTATGGGAGGGTTTTTGGCATACTCACTTCTCCTGCCCATCAGAGATGTTTAAAGTATACCCGCAGTGATGAAAACTTGAGGAGCATTTCCATGTGCCTATATCTGGTCCCGGTGCCTTGCAGAGGCAGCCGGATCCTCTTTTAAGAGGTGAGTTTTTAATTTGATATTTTTTTAACTGTAGCTAAAAAGGACATCGTTTGCATGGCTACTTTCTTTAATTCGGGAATATCCAGGGATCTATAATATTTGATAAGTGATATTTCTTCCGGAGTGAGTACTGATTCATCAAGTATACTTATATCAGGATTTAGTAAATCGTTTTTTGATACATCTAAAAATTCTGCGATTTTATCAATATATTTAAGATATGTGTCCGTTTGGTGTTTCTTCCATTGTGTTATTACAGTTCGTGATACTCCCAAATAATCTGCAAGATCCTTTTGTTGAAGTCCATTTTGATCTAGTAAATACAGTATATTATTGAGTATTTCGTTCTTGTTTTGAAATGCTATTTGATCAGGCATGGGATGCCTCCTCGTAGATAATTTTATGTTGACAGATAAATTCAGTTGATATATAATTGCCAATAGCAGTGATCCACTGTGGCCCGTAGAGCCTCTATTTGTTCTATAGCGTCTTAGAACGTTCTTGAATAGTCTGAGGCCGGCGGCTTGTCGTTGTCAATCATGAGTAGCTTCGTGATATTCCTAAAAAGAGAATTTGTCAGTATGCCGCCATGTTTATTGTACCACGAACAATGAACAATAAGTCACGGCATAATATGGC
>NZ_DGXL01000030.1:0-3944 GCF_002395615.1 Megasphaera sp. UBA4233
GGGAGGATAGGAAGCCGCTGATTAGGGAAAAAAGCACTAGCTTATGCTAGTGCTTTTTTTTGTGGTTAGTGATTAGTGGGAAGTGAAGAAAACAGGACACCAGCCCAATACGGCTGGTGTCCTGTTCATTAGATGGCTGCCTGCGAACTGCGGCCTGCGTTCTGTGGCTGCTGCCCTTTCCGGCCTGCAAACGGCGCCCTTTTCTCTTGAAAATACAAAAGGACTGAAAAAGTGGACCGGATATGTCTAAATACAATAACATCAATTCTCATAAAATATTATGCGAAAGATACTTTATATTGTATAATATAACTGTAAAAATACTGAATATATGGTGCTCATGGTGTTGTATTTACCAATAAAGGAGTCTTTATTATGAAAGATATTCGCATTGAAAAAGTTATTGGCCGGGAAATCCTTGATTCACGGGGAAATCCTACCGTGCAGGCCGATGTGTGGTTGTCCGACGGAACCCTTGGCCGCAGTGCTGCTCCCAGCGGTGCCTCGACGGGACAGTTTGAAGCATTGGAACTGCGTGACGGCGATGCACAGCGCTTTGGCGGCAAAGGCGTTACCCAGGCCGTTAGTCACGTCAATACGGTATTGCAGGATGTTCTGAGAGGTCAGAATCCTTTTGATACGTATGGCATTGACAGCCTGATGATTCACGCCGATGGCACGCCTGATAAGTCACGCCTCGGCGCCAATGCCATTTTAGCTGTATCGCTGGCCTGCGCCCATGCAGCTGCTGCATCCCTGGGGATTCCCCTTTATCGTTTCCTCGGCGGCGTCAATGGCAATTATCTGCCTGTACCGATGATGAACATTCTAAATGGCGGTGCCCATGCAGCCAATACGGTTGACGTCCAGGAATTTATGATCATGCCGGCAGGAGCTTCTTCGTTCAGGGAAGGTCTGCGCTGGTGCGCTGAAGTTTATCATTCTCTGGCAGGTCTTCTGCAGGCCAGAGGATTGGCTACTTCTGTTGGCGACGAAGGCGGCTTTGCTCCGGATCTGGCCAGCGATGAAGAGGCTATCCAGTATATCATTCAGGCCATTGAAAAAGCTGGTTATGAACCGGGTAAAGATTTCGTCCTTGCTCTTGATGCCGCTGCCAGCGAATGGAAAGGGCCGAAACCGGGCGTTTACGTTCTGCCCAAGAGCGGTCAGTCCTTTACGACAGATGAACTCATTGCACACTGGCAGAAGCTTTCCCAGGCTTATCCCATTTACTCCATCGAAGATGGCTTGGATGAAGAAGACTGGGATGGCTGGTCCGCTTTGACAAAGGCCCTGGGACAGCGCGTACAGCTCGTTGGTGACGACTTATTCGTTACCAATACAAAACGTCTGGCCAAAGGGATTGCCCAGGGTTGCGGCAATGCCATCCTCATCAAGCTCAATCAGATTGGATCTGTATCGGAAACGTTGGAAGCCATCAAAATGGCACACCGCGCTGGTTATCGGGCCATCGTTTCCCATCGTTCCGGTGAAACAGAAGATACATCTATTGCTGATTTGGCCGTCGCTCTGAATACGGCACAGATCAAGAGCGGTGCACCAAACCGTAGCGAACGTGTGGCGAAATACAACCGTTTGCTTCAGATTGAAGATGAATTGCGTGGCCAGGGAATCTATCCCGGCTTCCAGGCATTTGGCATCCAGCGCTGAGTGCAGTGCTCTTGTCTCTGCATACAGAATTTATGTGAAATTAGAGACCGATATAGGAAAATATCCGTCTTCAGGAGCGTAAACAACGGGAGACTGCTAAAACTTACAGTATAAAAGGCACCAGCCAAAGTGAGCTGGTGCCTTTTAAGTTTGATGTTTGACGAAACGGCCTGCCGCCTGCGAATGCGGCCTGAGAATTGCAATTTTTCCTTCTGCTAGCCGCTGACCGCTAACTTTTCCCTACTTCAGTGTCAGGAGAAGCGCCATTTTAAAGTTGTCATCTGCCTGTACGGCGTGACGGGCCCCGGCGGCGAATTTGATGGTCTCTCCCTTATGGATTGTCAGAGGCGTACCTTCATAGGTGATGGTAGCTGTGCCGTCTAATGCAAATACCAGAGCTTCGCCCGGTGCGGCGTGTTCCGAAAGGCCCGTGCCAGCAGCCAGACTCATGACGACGAATTTTAATTTTGGATCGGAAATGATATCCATATTGATGATTTTTCCATCCTGGTAAGGAACGAGATTAGCGAGCTGAAATACGTTTCCTTCTTTGATTATGTCGTTCATAGTCGATTCCTCCTGTAATGTCAATTCACTATAAATAGTATCAATATCGGCCTTCATGCCAATGGGAATATGACGCGGTGTCAGAATGCTGTCGCCGGTCTGTAGTATTTGTAAGATGCCGTCTGGCGTGTATATGGTCAGCGTTCCAGCCACTACGTGCAGCCATTTGGGATAGGCATAGCTTTCGGCACTGATATCGGTGTGAGCCGCCATAGAAAAATAGGAAAAAGCATATCCGTTTTTCTGAAATTCCTGACTGGAAATGGTGCAGCCGGGAACAGGTGTGTTTTCCTGTGTGATAGAAAAGATTTTTCCTACCGGTTCTTTCATGGTATCACCTCATTAGTAAATTAATTCTATACATAGTATACGTAATTTTTTATGATTTATCCGTTGTATTTCTAACGAAATTATATTTCTTGATCAATTATCTTACATGTCACTATCAGGCGGCCACTATGCCAGAAGTAAAACCAAAGATTAACGAGGCACAGGGGGAATGAGGTCCATGCAGCAATGCAAAAATGCTATGCCAAAGAGACGATGCTGATCAATGCCTATGCCCCGGAGGTATCTGTCTGCTGGAGACGCGGGAAGCTATGCGGGAGACGTACGTTTTCCATATAGGAAGTTCCATTCCGGTTATTCCCCATCTACGCCCTACACAAGCTGCTTATTTTTGCGTATAATATATCTGTTGTTTTGTTAAGATAAAGGAGGATTCTTTTGGAAGAAACGATACTGTTTGATATATGGACTATTGCCCAGGTCGTTCTCATCGATCTGGCATTGGGCGGCGATAATTCTATCGTCATTGGCATGGCCGCAAAAAATCTGCCTCATCATTTGCAGAAGAAGGCCATTCTGTACGGAACCGGCGGGGCTATTGTCCTGCGTTTCCTCATGGCTGCTGCCGTTGTCTGGCTGCTGCAGATTCCCTATCTCAAGACTGTCGGTGCTATCCTGCTGGTCCTTATTGGTATTAAGCTCATCGGAGCCGATGATGACGAAAATATTCACGTAGAAGCGAAGGATTCCCTATTTGCGGCCGTGCGCACTATCATTGCCGCCGACGCCCTCATGAGCCTCGACAACGTGCTGGGAATCGTCGGTGCCACCGGCGGCCACCTGGGGCTTCTGGTGCTGGGCATGATGATTTCCGTTCCTATCATCATCTTTGGCAGCACTATCGTCATCAAAATCATGAACCGTTTTCCCATACTGGTCTATATTGGCGGGGCCATCCTCGGTTGGGCTGCCGGCGGGATGCTGGCAACGGATCCGTATTTTCCCTATGGAAAAGGAAATGAAACGGTGATTCAGGGCATATTGGTTGCTGTTACCCTGGCCGGAGGATTCCTCTGGAAAAAACGGAACGACCGGAAACAGAAAGCCCGTAAGTAGGCCGGCCTTCTGGTTGCGACGGCTCTGGCAGAAGGTATCAGCAAACCTAAAGACATGGCAAAATAATGTAAATATTTCACTTGACTTTTGTTGTGAATATGGTATTATATACAAGTCAGGTGACGGGGCGTAGCGCAGTTTGGTAGCGCGCTTGGTTCGGGACTAAGAGGTCGCAGGTTCGAATCCTGTCGCCCCGACCATATTTACACATTGGGTGTTGATCCCGACAGCACCGTGAAAACTTCATAGAGTGCAACAATGTGTAAGGCATGGAGAGGTGTCCGAGTGGCTGAAGGAGCATG
>NZ_DGXL01000030.1:4001-86571 GCF_002395615.1 Megasphaera sp. UBA4233
GAAGGAGCATGATTGGAAATCATGTGTACGGCTACAGCTGTACCGAGGGTTCAAATCCCTCTCTCTCCGCCAAAGCAATGAAACGGCTCTGTACGATATATAGCGATACATAAATCGCTTAGTACAGGGCCGTTTTCGTGTTTATAAAAATATTTCCGTATCGCATATTATCACAAAAGAACTATAGGTATTCCCTATCTATTCCCTATTAGGGAATTTTTGAGCATTTCGTTTAAAAAAAATAGGGAACGAAGGCCTATAAACCGCACAACCATGCGCTTTTCAATGGTTAGGTTATTTTTTCAATAGCTTCGACGGCTTCGTTTTCCATGGCATCGGTAACGTGCGTATAGACTGACAATGTCGTTGCCGGTTCGTTGTGACCGACACGCTGCATGATTGCTTTGAGAGATACCCCGGCTTCCGCCAGTATACTGATATGGGTATGCCGGAAGATATGCGTGCTCAGGTGTTTGTCATAATGGATCTGACGCAGAATCTTATTGACGTATGATAGATCTATGGGACCGCCATCAGTATTGGTGAAGATATATGATTCGTCATCCTTGTCATGTTGTGTTGGTTCCCAAAGGCGCCGGCGTTTATTCCGTAGCTGGAAATGTTCCAGGATTTCCCTGGCACGTTTATCCAGCTTGACATGCCGGATAGAGTAGATATTTTTCGGACTGCCACGATGTGGAATGTCTCCCTTTTTCCGTGCCCATACAAGGGTAGCATTGACATATATCTCATGCCCATCATAATCCTTGTCACGCAGTGCTGCCAGTTCCCCGAAACGCAGCCCTGTCAGTGACTGGAATTCGCAGATCAGTGCCACGGTGGGAGATTTTTCACGGATCCGTGATAATACATCATGCAGTTCCTTCCTGGACAAGAACTTTTCCCGTTTATGCTCAACGTCTTCCACAGACTGCTGTGGTTTTGGTACCGATATCCGGCGGACAACGTCGGCCGAATCTATCTGCCCCAGGCGTTCAGCTAGAAGGAATGATGCATTCAGTACAGTATATACTTTCTTGCCATATGCATAGGAAAACCGTTTTACCAGTCTGGTGATGACATCCTGCAGGTATACAGGAGTTATCAGTTGTACCTGGGTATCTTCCGGGAAGTATTCATGCAGCCGTTTTTGTACCATCTGATAGCCGAGAAGAGTAGAATCTTTTACGAATCCCTGCCGGCTGTTGATGTACGATTGAATGATATCGAAAAGCAATACATTTGTCCCGTGGCAATTGGTCTTTTCCTGTATCATCAGTTGTAGCTTTTCGGCAGCGGCCTTTTTGGCCATATTGGATTTCGATGGCATCGTCACGGATACTTTTTTCCGTTTGCCTGTCAAAGGTTCAACGTATGTTTCCCGGAAAGCATAACCGGTCTTTGTTTTTTCCATCCACATAATATCAACCTCCTTATGGATATAAAAGGCTGATTCGTGGTATACTGTAAACGTAAATCAGCCCATTGGGTGGCTTTTTACATTGCCGGTACGGTACTGGTAATACCACCGGCGCATCCCGTCTTCTGCTGGTAACAGGAGACGGGATTTTTTTATTGTTTGATAATTTCGATGTATCGTTCTAATTCGGCCTTTTCGTATTTGGCGATGAGCGATACCATTTTTTCTGGATTTTTATTGTCGGCGTGGTACGCGTCGAAGCAGTCGTAATACTTGCGTCGGTCCGTGAATTTGATGTCGACGGGGAGCAAGCCGTTTTTTATTAGCTCAAAGTTTAGCAGTAAGCGGCCTGTGCGCCCGTTGCCGTCGATGAACGGATGAACGGATTCAAATTCAAGATGGAGCAGTGCCACGGCTTCGATGATGTGCCTTTCCTGTTTCCATTCTTCATACTGTTGGATCAGCTGCTCAACGGCCGGCTGCACCATGTACGGCTGCGGCGGTGTATGGAGCGCGCCGAGAATTCGGACTGGGACGTTGCGATACTTGCCGCGGTTTTCCCTGTCGTTCATCAAGACGAGGGAATGGATCGTCTTGATGTCCGATTCCGTCAGCGGCGTGTTGTGCGACGCCAAGTCGATGATATAGTAAAAGGCGTCCTTGAAGCCGATGACATCGAGATGGTCGCGCAGGGGCTTTTCGGCAATGGTAATGCCTTCCTGCAGGATAAGGGCCGTCTCACGAAGCGTCAGCGTATTGCCCTCGATAGCGTTGGAATTGTACGTCGTCTCGATGATAAATTCATCGCGCAGCCGTTGCAGTTCGGTTTTACTCAGCGGGCGCAGGCCACGCAGTGTATTTTTTAGGGTGTCGATTTCGGTTAAGATTTGGTTCATGATATGTGCCTTTCAATATTTTATATTCTCTCTAAGGTTACGCGTTCAAATGAGTCAAGGTGCGTAATAGGGCTTTTATATATTAACTCGGACTCACTGCGTTTTTCATTGGCCGTATATCGAATTTTGTACTGCCAACCATCACAGTTTGCATATAAGTCTCGAATTTCCTCAACATTGTCGTAAGTCACTATCCAATGACGCTGTTCAAGACCTTGTATGATTTGAGATAGTTCGGCGTGATACCCTACATCAAGTGCGTTTTTGTAAAGCTTTTTCCCTTGTTTGAAATATGGTGGGTCGAAGAAAATAAATATGTTTGCATCAAATGGTTCAATGATTTGATGAATAAACTCTCGACCATCTTGATTATAAAGATGTATTCTGTTGCGCAGAGCATATATTTTTTGTATTTTTTTGACGAGCTTCGGCTTGTTAAAACGACAGTCAAGCTTATACTTAGCGGTTTGATTTAAGCCGCCAATAGGGCCGCCTTCAATAATTCCCGACCGATTTGTACGATTTAAGAAAAATGTTGCCCATGCTAAATCGAAATTATACCCATGAATATTTTTTAGTCGGTTGTATATGGCACGTTGTTTATGCCATTCTTCCAAGGTTACAGGAGTGTTTAATATTTTTTTTACCATGTTATCGGCGTGGTTAAGGATCGCATACCATACGGAATAGATTGCCGGATCGTAATCATTTAGTATGACTTGGCTTACCTTATTATTTAAGAGTAACGACATGGCCACGCCTGCACCGCCGCAAAAAGCTTCACAATATGTTGCATTTTCTAAATGGTTTATTTCTAAAATATGAGAAATGTATTTGAATAGCTGGGATTTTCCGCCAGGATAGCGTAATGGTGAATTATTACTTGGCATATTGTCACCTCCTTTGAAATTAAGTATATCAAAATCTATATAGGTTGGCCATTGCTAGTTATAGGGGAGGAAGGAAAATCCTTTTTGATAGTTTGTTATAAGCTTTTTCTAACTGATTGCGAAATTCGTTTAGTTCTTTTTCATGTTGTAAGGCATAGAAATGAAATAAGTTTGTTGCATCGAAAGTGGTCTGATATTTTTGAAACCATTTTTTATATGAATCTCTATTTACCGTATCTGGATCAGTTAAAGTCTCATGCTGGAAAAGTGTTCTGGTTATTCCGTGTAAGAAACAATCTTCTCGATCAAAATATTGGTCAGAACTTTCAGAAGAATTTCTTAAAAAATGATTTAAAGTTTGCTCAGGCGACATTCGACCAGGCAGTATTAATATAGTATAAACTTCATTATTTTTTAAATTTTCTATGGCGTGAAGTGTTGATTGATCTTGAGGGATATCGCCGTCAAAGATAACAATTTTGGTACTGGCATAGAGCGGATCTCCCTTAATTAAAGATATCATGGAATTTTTTCCAATTTTTATAGGTAAAAAGCTAAAATGATTTTCTAGTGTTGTACCTTTTATTATATTTTTTATGAACCATCTAGCTTCATCATCTTCTGTCAAAATTTGAGCCTTATGTGTATCTTGAAGAATTGGATCTTCTAGAAGCAGTGAACGAATAACGTCGTATCGGGGATTTCTAAGTGTTTTTACTTCTTCTACATTATTAGCAATACTCATATAATACAGTTCGATAACATTGTTATTATCGATAATATTATGTGCTGTTTTTTTTGAAATATAACTTAGCAAGCTTAAACTATGTGTAGTACAAACAATTTGTAAATCTAGTTCCTTTGCTGATTTTAAGAGATAATCGAATAATCTGTTTTGTGCGGAAGGATGTAACGTAGCATCTATTTCATCGATCAATAAAAGCCCGCCGTTATAATGCTCCTTACGAGACTCTTTCAGTAATCTAAAGGAATCTACTGCAAGTAAAATTTGCCCCAGATTATCCTGCCCTGCTGAATTAGTGAGATAGTCATAATTTGAAGTAGTGATTCCGACGACTTGTTTTCTAGCAGTCTCATCAATAGATATTGTACTTGTTTCTTTTATGTCATTAGGAAGTGAAAGGATTTGTGTATAAGCTTTATTTCTCTTTTCTGTGAGAGTGGGGAATTTATCTGTATATTTTTTCCTTTTTAAATCTTGGGTATCAGACTCTCCCAAAGGGTAAAATCTTGAAAGCCCTAAAAATAAAGTTGGCCAATTTTTCTTTTTAGAATGTCGCTTTTTACTTTTCTTATCTACATATTCAGGGATAATTCTTGGTCGTAATTTAATTTGCTTTTCTGCTGTTTTAAGATCAGTTTTTTTGTGTGTTTGCCAGGTTATTCTACAGACTCTAGAGTCACCGTCATCGAAATTAATAGTTAAGATATTAGATTGAGTTTGGTCAAAATCTTGACTCATTTTAAAAATTTCACTAAATTCAGTACGAAATTGCTTTTGTAGAATTGGGCGCCCGTCTTTAATTTTCAACTCACTAGAATTACCTAATATTCCTAGTAATGTTGATTTTCCAACTGCGTTAGTCCCAGAAAAAATGGTGATATATCTTCCTAAAAGAAAATCCTGATTCTTGAAAAGACGAAAATTGTTAATGCTTAATTTGCTAATTTTCAAAATAAATCACTCCTATAAGTCATTGCGATTAAGAGATTATTTCTGATGTCTTTTAAGCAATAAAAAACTCAAACTCTGACAAATCTACGATGTTTTGTTTCTGCGTATGAATCATCTTTTCAAGCAGGTCAGCCTGTTCTTCATTGGTAAAGTCATTGCCTTGAATATGCGTCAGTTCGTGCAATACGGCTGCCATTTGTCGTTTATGGCATAGGTTGGTATTAATCAGGATGGTATAGCTGCCGTCCTCGTTTTCGTGTGTAAGTGCCCGGATGTGGAAGGGCAGTATCTGATACGTCAATACAATATTCACTCTTCGTTCTTGCCTTCCTTTGCTTTCAATCCATGAATCAGATTCAGGACAATATCGATATCGTCTTTACTCAGGTCTTTGCTGGCATCGAACAAGATGCGCTTCTCCGGGTTTGTACGCAGCTCTTCAGCCAGCTGGGCAACTTCCGGGTCGGTGTAGTAGCCATCATTTGTAGGGGCGTCTGAGTCCCAGCCCATAAGTGCTCCAGGTGTAGTATGTAAGGCTATTGCGATTTTTTCAATTTTATCTGATGGAATATTTCCAATTACCCCTGATTCGTACCGCTGAATTGTTTGTTTACTAACGCCAACAATTTTGGCGACATCATCCAAAGTCATATTCTGCTGTAATCTTGCTTTTTTTATATTTCTATTTAACATCGCCATAATAAGTCCTCTCTTTTTGATATCATTAGTATGTGTCTTGCAACTGCATTATATCACAAAAATTACTTATTACGCAACAAAAAAGTGTTAAATTAGGTCGAAAATCACTTGACACGAAACAATGTAGAATGTATACTTTAACTATGAAAGTTACGTATTACGTAACAAGAAAGGGGGTGAATATAAATGGTTGATACAGACGCATTACGTGGAATTATTGCCCGCGAAAGAAAATCTCAAGTACAAGTTGCTGAATTGTTAGGAATTTCACCTAAAACCTTTTATGAAAAAATGAAAAAAGGAGTATTTGATTCAGACGAGATGTATAAAATGGTTAAAGAACTAAACATCAAAAATCCTGTAGAAATTTTTTTTGCTGATGAGGTTACGCGTTAAGTGACAAAATTAAACAGTAAGGAGGCACGTAAATGACGAACGAAGAAAAATTAGCCATTGTATTGCAATTAGTGAATGGGCTAAAAGCGAACGAATGGCGACGTATCAAAGCCATCATTGACCGTCAATATAAAGAAAAGGGCACCAAGCTGGCGCTTGATGACCTTTCCTGCGAATCAATAAAAAGATGGTTTGATATGGAATCTTCAAAAAATTAATTATCTGGAGGCTAAAATGGAAAACTATATTTTTATTTGTCTAATGATTTTAGTTTCAACCATTATTAATGTTACCGTTGCAGGATGGTTGGCCGTAAAGATGGGAGAGTTTATGTGGGAAAAAATCCAAAAACTATAGGCAAATCTTTTTAAAGACATCTCCAAAGGGTGTAATAGAAAACGACCCACTGGAAACTTCCATGCTACTGTAATTGTCTGGATGCTCTTGAACTATCTTTGTACCTTGTTTATATTCATCAAAAACTTCGTAGGCCTTGTAAATAGTTTCGTCAACGAGTGATGAAACATGGCTCAACTCAACAATTCCAAGGCGGGATAAGTTATTGATAGAAATTGCATTGTTTTCGAAGTTAGTTTCTATCAAACCTGGAATGTAGATAATGTCTTTGCCTAAAGAAGTATAGGACTTACGATCATTGGCATATAGTCTGAATTCAGCCAATGGGCCTACCTTAGGTAATATTTTCAATAGTTTGGCGTCGTTAGCAGACATTTGCTTAATGATTTCTACAAAAGCAATATGAACTTTATCAGAACTTCGTGCATCAAATTCAGCCGCTATTAATTTAGCAAACATTTTTCGTACATCCGTTTTTTCTACGTAATATTTTGATGCCTCTAATGCAGGCCCGATAACACTAATGTCGGGATTATTATTAATTGAGTCGTTTGGGATTTTACTTACTTCATCATCGATGTCTTTTGCATAACGGCGAATATTCGCTTCAACAGTTTGCTTGAGTTTTTCATCCCATCTACCAAAGGTTGCTTGCCAAAGCAGATTTAGCGTTTTTGCAGGAGCGTCAGCTCCTTTGGTAGTGAGTGAGGTCAGAGCTGCTGTTGCTACTGATACGATGATTGGATCCATTAGAATCTCTCCTTTTTTAAATAAACAGAATTAGAAGTTTATGAGCAAAAATTAATACGTATAGTCATCACTTCCCTTCATGGTCATTATACCAGATGGGAGCAGAAAGGAGATGACATAGATGGATGATTTGATTATGGAAGAGCGCCGAAAGAAAGTACAAGCATTAGATTACTTTGAAAAGGCACTGGCATTAGACGATAAACATTTCCAGTTTGATCTACTTGGAAATGAATTAGTAGAAGTAACAGACCTGCTGTCCGGATCGGTACAGTATGTAAATATCGCCTGTGATAATGTACCTGCTATGATATACGACATTTTAAAGCAGGCAGGAGATTGGATTTTATAAAGAAAGGAGATTGCCACATGACAAAAAATGTAGAAGTGGTCCGGCTGGAACAGCTATATGCCAGTCCGGCCAATCTGGCAAAGCTTTATGATTTGGGCATGACTCATACACGGGCTCTTATCAATGAGATGCGGGCCAGTAAAAAATGGCGGACCAGTGTCGTCGCATATAACCGTATGATCCGCGTCAACATTGCCGATTTTGAAAAATTCTGGAAGACAAAAAGCTTTGTTCAGTGAGGAGGGAAAAAACATGAAACAGGAATTACAGACGCCGGCACCATGGATTAATTCCCGACATAACCCAGAGCCAGAACTGGAACAATCACCGGACAATCAGGACGACTGGCTCCTGGAAGACATAATGAGACTGGAAAGCCAGGCGGACACAGCGATATCTATCGCCATGTTCCTGGGCGGATTACTCGTGATGATCCTCATGGTGGGATACATTATGTGGGTCAACAATTTGATTGTCCATTAAAAAAAAATGGCCGCTGTCTGCACCACCAGACAACGACCACATACAAAAACACTCAAATTCATTATACCAGATGGAGGTAACTTATGGAACTGCAAAATCAGAATAAAGAAAAAATCACCAATGCTTTTGAAGAACTGACATTGTTTTTAATACAGGACGCAATGCATAGTTCTGTAGCGACAATAAATCCTGATACTCTTAAGGAAATCAGAGAAAATGTGATGATAATTACCGCGCATCTTTGACGGTCGAACATATTTCCCTAAATACCTTAGATATTAACCGAATTCGCTCGTCTGTTCGAGACGATTGATTATGATTGTCAGTACATTCATCAAAGTATCCTTTTTGAATCATTGCGACTACGATTTCTTTTGTTATTTCTTCCGCGCTCATTAGGCTCACCTCCTTATGAGTGTGATTATACCATAGAAAGGATGAGATATATGTCAGTAAAAATCAGACAACTGGAAATTGAAAATGTAAAACGTGTCAAGGCTGTTACGCTGACGCCGACGGAGAACGGGCTGACCGTCATCGGCGGCCGGAATGGCCAGGGAAAGACTTCCGTATTGGATGCCATTGCCTGGGCTCTGGGGGGCAATAAACTCAAGCCGTCGGAATCACAGCGCATCGGCAGTGCCGCTCCACCGTCTATCCACATCGAACTCAGTAACGGCCTGGTAGTAGAACGCAAAGGCAAATCATCTGCACTTCATGTCATCGACCCGTCAGGGAAGAAAGCCGGTCAGCAGCTCTTAGACAGCTTCATTGAAAAACTGGCCCTGAACCTTCCAAAATTCATGGACGCCCGGAATGATGAAAAGGCGGAAACACTGTTACAGATTATCGGCGTCGGTGACCAGCTGGCCGTTTTAGACCGGGAAGAAAAATCTCTGTATAACCAGCGCCTGGAAGTCGGCCGGATTGCTGACCGGAAAAAGAAACACGCGGAAGAACTGGCCTGGTATCCCGATGCGCCGGCAGAACCGATCAGCGCATCCGAGCTCATCCAGAGACAGCAGGCCATCCTGGCAAAGAATGGAGAAAACCAGCGCAAGCGGGAAAAAGAAGCCCATTACAACAAAGTACTGGCAGAAGCGCAGATTG
The DNA here is from genome assembly GCF_002395615.1 of Megasphaera sp. UBA4233. Taxonomy (NCBI): domain Bacteria; kingdom Bacillati; phylum Bacillota; class Negativicutes; order Veillonellales; family Veillonellaceae; genus Megasphaera; species Megasphaera sp. UBA4233. Next base: position 13,051 of record NZ_DGXL01000030.1, read on the forward strand.
CCTTTGACCGGGCAAAAGCGGCACTGAAGCAGGCCGAACAGGATTGTGTAACAGCAAGGAAGGCAGCCGAAAACCTGCTGAAGCGCTATCCATCTGATATGGATGTGAAAGAGCAGCGGTTAAAGTTGGCAAAGCTGGAACAGGAATTGAAGGATGCCGGGCAGGATGATGATAACGACGTTCAGATCATTGATGATATAGGAGCGGACCATGAAGACCATAAGACTGAGTAATATCATAGCGCCTCACTTCTGGGGCTTACATCAGGACATAAAGCAGCATGACCATACCTATTATTGGCTGGAAGGCGGGCGCGGATCTACGAAGTCATCTGATATCAGTATCGAGATACCGCCGCTAATGATCAAGAATCCGGATTGTCATGCCGTCGTACTCCGGAAAGTCGGCAACACTATCAAAAACAGTGTTTATCCGCAGATGCAGTGGGGCATTGATGCCCTGGGGCTGACGGATAAGTTCCGCTTCAAGACGTCTCCTCATGAGATTACGTATAAGCGGACCGGGCAGAAAATTCTTTTCTTCGGCGTCGATGACCCGCAGAAAATTAAGTCCATCAAACTGCCGTTCGGCTACGTCGGGATTTGCTGGATAGAAGAACTGGACCAGTTCAGCGGGATGGAAGAAATCCGCAACCTGAACCAGTCACTGCTTCGCGGCGGCCCTGTCTTCTGGGAGTTCTGCTCTTTCAACCCGCCGAAAAGTCAGAACAACTGGGTCAACGAGGAAAAACTTTTTGATGATCCGGACAGACTGGTCCATCATTCGACGTATCTGGGCGTACCCCGGGAATGGCTGGGGGAACGGTTCTTTGAAGACGCTGAGAAGCTCAAAGCTAAAAATGAAATGGCTTACCGTCATGAGTACCTGGGCGAAGTCACAGGCACCGGCGGTGCTGTCTTTGAGAACGTCGAGGACATGGCCATGAGCAATGAACTTGTCGGAAATTTTGACAGGTTGTACTACGGCCTGGACTTCGGTTTTGCTGTGGATCCACTGGCTTACGTGGCTATGTACTACGACGCGAAACGGGAAGATCTGTATATCTTCGATGAAATCTATCAGCAGAAACTGACGAACAGCCAGGCGGCTGAATCTATCAGACTTCGTGCTAAAGACAGCCGTATCTTGGCTGATGCCGCTGAACCCAAGAGCATTGCTGAAATGGCAGGCTTCGGCCTTCGTATTTCTGGAGCACGCAAGGGTCCGGACAGTATAGATTTCGGAATGCGCTGGCTACAGAACCGTGCGCATATCTACATTGATAAGCGGCGCTGTCCCAATACGTACAAGGAATTCGTGGCGTATGAATATGAACGCAATAAAGACGGCCAGTTCATCAGCGCGTATCCGGATGTCAACAATCATAGCATCGATGCTGTTCGTTATGGGCTGTCTGAAATCATGAACCGGGATAAAATCGTATCCCGGCGCGTTAATTATTAGGAGGGAGCCATGGCAGAGTATCAATTATTACGGGATGCGTATTATGGGACAGGAGGATTTGCTACTGGATCGTATCTCAACAAACACAAACGTGAATCAAAGGAAGATTACCAGTTCCGCCAGGCGAATGCGTATTATTTAAATTATTTCAGCCCTATCGTTAACGCATTGGTAGATCCTATTTTTAAACGGCAGCCATTACGGGATTATCAGGGACCGGCATCTGCGACAATTAAAGCATTCCTGGAAGATGTCGATACTGCTGGTGCAGACATTCATACGTTTATGAAACGCGCGGCAATTATGGCCAAAGTGTACGGCGTATCTTTCATCGTGGTGGATAATGCCAGTGAACGGCGGTCAAGGACCGTTGCCGAAATGCTTCAGCAACGGGAAATCCCATTTGCATATGTACTGGGGCCGCAGGACCTGGAAGAATATGGGATAGATCAGACTGGGTCTTTGCTGTATGTCCGGTTCAAGGAGGTAGCCAGTATAAAAGACGGTACGTATCAGTACCGGTATACGTATTACGACCGTACTAAATGGGAGATCTGGGGTGATAATCTGATGAAATCATCGGGCGAGCATGGACTGGGCTGTGTCCCTGTCATTCCGCTTTTCCCTAGGATGCTGGAACAACGGACGATGAAGCCGACGCCGGAACTGGAACCTATTGCCCGAACCGCTAAGGCTTTGTATAATCATTGTTCCTGGCTGGGTGAGATCTTGCGTAATCAGACGTTTCCGCTGCTGACAATTCCATCCCTGGATGTCAACGATTTAGTTGTCGGGACAAACAATGCATTGGGATACCTTCCGGATAGCAGTCATGCGCCGGCGTTCATTGCGCCGCCATCTGACCCGGCTACTATCCTGCAGAATCAGATTGCGTCCCTCATCCAGGAAATGTATCGTATGGCCAGTCTGTCGTTCGTCATCAGTACGACACAGAACAATAACAGTGGGATTGCCCGTCAGTGGGAATTTGAGCGGACCAATCAGCAGTTAGCCAATTTTGCTATGCAGTGTGCTAGAGCGGAGACGGAAGTCATGGAACTGGTTGCCCGGTGGGTGAATAGTGATATTACGTATACGGTATCCTATCCGGACGATTTTGGGATTGTCGATGTAACAGACCAGCTGGCGCAGGCCCAGGCTGTATTGGATATGAATCTGACGGATGGCCTGCAGGAAGAAGTTCTGAAAAGGGTACTGGCTGTGTACTGCCCAGATATGCCGGATGAACGCTTTGATGAATTAATCGAGGACATGAAACGCCGGCAGGCAGATAAAGCGAATCAGGAACCACATGGCGGTGATTAACGATGAACAGCCCGATACAGGAAATCCTGACAGCTTTTTCGATGGCGTACAAAGAAAAGGGCCAGAAAGTCATAGCATTAGTGGCAATGTACCTGGCGGACGGTTATTCTGTTCCCGATGCTGTGGATAAGGCTATGCAGACTGCAGCTGTTTCGTCATTTTTTACTGAGGCAGTCCATACAGTGATACAGAAAGCAGCGTCTGCTGGTGCCGGCTCTGATATCCCATTGCTTCCAGAGCTTACGGGGGCATGGGATGCGTCGGGGATGACGTTGTCTGCGAAACTGCATGGTGCTGAAACCGAAATGCGTCAGGTGATTATATCGACAATACAGGCACAGCAGAGGCTTGGGGCGTCTGCGACACGGGTGGCCAGGGCATTGTATGACGGCTATAATTCTGGTCATATCATCCGCCGGCAGTCATTGCCACAGTATCTTGATACGATAACAGTATTTGCCAGACGGTCAGATCTGACAGATCAGGACCGGACAACCCTGCAACGTCTCATCCGCAGAGCCAGACGGCAGACGGAAAACATGAGTGCTGACGGAGCACCCAATAAATCGCTCCAGACGGCCTATAGGCAACTTTTGGATGCGGTCGAGACAAATGATACAGTAGCGATGGAAAACGCCGTTAGGACGGCCGTAGAGGAGAAAAGCCGGTATGTCGCGGAACGGATTGCCCGGACGGAATCGGCCCGTGCCTGGGCTGACGGGTTCCATGCCCGTTATGATACAGACGATGATGTCGCTGCCTATAAGTGGACGCTGTCAAGCCGTCATCCGCACTATGATATCTGTGACATGTATGCACAGGCTGACCTTTGGGGACTGGGGCCGGGAATTTTCCCGAAGGATAAGACGCCTATACTGCCGGTGCATCCGCACTGCCTCTGCCATCTGTCGCTGGTCTATGTGACAGAGATTGACAAGAGCAAACAGCGCAATCAAATCAGGAATGGCGGTAACGCCTATCTTAAGCGGCAATCTCATCAGAAACGCTGTTATTTACTGGGAATCGACGGCGCCCGCGCCTGGGAAAAAGGAAGGGCTGACTGGCGCCAATATATGCGTAATTGGTCATCAATCACGGCAAAGAGCCGATTGCTGGAGAACACAGCAGATGATATAATAAAATCAGAAATAAGTATAGGCCAGCAATTGATGTACAAAGATAAGGGCAAGGATGCATTTATTCCTGAACATACTATGGTAATTCCTAAAAAAGTTATTGCTGGTTTGGGTTCCGGTAGTAAATTGAGGATTGCCGATAAATTGGCACAAACTTATGGTGGGATGGCACAGGAATGGCAGAAAGTAGTCGGAGTGATTATATCTGATAAATATCTCTTTGATATTCATTGGTACCATCATAAAGATATGGGAGATATATTATTTAAAATCAAAAGTTATACAGAAAGGAGGGAATAGTCATGAAAGTCCGATATATAGGGCAGTCATTTGGAGTAGACAGTTTAACATCAAATAAGGTTTATCAATGTCTTGGTGTTGAAGGTGGATTCTTAAGGATTGTGGACGATTCTGGCGAAGATTATTTATATTCAGCTGTCAGCCCTGGGTCTTTAGATGATGATGGCATTCCCCCTGGAAAATGGGAAGTAATAGAAGACAATATTGATGGGGATTTACAACGAGCTATAAAAGGTTTATAAGGCGCTTACCTGACGTAGGCGCTTTTTTGTTGCAATTTTATATGGTGTCTTTTCGCCGCCAGACGCGGACCGCAGACGTAAAAGAACGGATCTTTTTTTATACCCGGGAGGTACAAAAATGGCATACACATTACAACAGATTTATGAAGCGTTAAGTAAGATTGAAAACGGTGGGACAATGGTCGCTGACCTGCAGGATGCGATCAGCAAGGTCCGGGCTGAAGCCGCTACGAACCGCGTGAGCCGGAACAAGGTACTGGATGCCCTCGGCCTGCGTGACGGGGAAAACATCGACGAGAACTTGCGCAATCTGACAGCAACTCTGGATATTGTCAGGAAAATTGGTGATCCTCAGCAGATGGGAACACAGATGGCCAGTATGCAGAAGCAAATCAAAGAGCTGACTGATAAATATACTGCCAGTGAAAAACTTGCCGCTGAAGAAAAAGCCAAACGTATCCAGTCAACGATGAAATCACAGATTACGGCAGCTCTTACAGATGGGAAGGCCGTGAAGCCGGATGTTTTTGCCCAGGTACTTCTGGGTAATGTGAGTGCAAAAGAGGATGGCAGCCTGATTTTCAAAGACGGAGATAAAGAAGTCTCTATTGCAGACGGGGTAAAGGGATGGCTGGAAGCGAATCCCTGGGCGGTCAAAAATGACAGTCATCCCGGAAGCGGTCAGGGAGGCGGAGGATCTCATCATGGCGCCTACACAATGGATGAATTAAAAGGAATGTCCCGGGCTGAAATCAATCAGCATTGGGATGAAATCAGTAAAGGAGTGAAGAAATAATGGCAATTACCACGTTTATCCCTACTATATGGGAGGCCAGACTGCTTGCGCATCTGGATAAGAACCTTGTTTATGGCAATCTGTGCAACCGTGATTACGAAGGCGATATTTCTCAGGCCGGTGATACGGTTACAATCAATCAGATTGGCGATATTTCTATCAAAGATTACAAAAAGACGGAAGACATTACGCTGGATGATGTAGATGGGACGCCGACCCAGTTAAAAATTGACCAGCAGAAGTATTTTGCATTCAAAGTCGATGACGTCGATGCCGCCCAGGCCAATGTCAATCTGATTGATGCCGCTATGCAGCGTGCATCTTATGGCGTCCGTGATGTTGTAGATCAGTACATTGCCGGCTTCTACAAAAAAGCCGGCGTTGTAAAAGGGCTTGGTACAGATACAACGCCGCTGGCATTGACCACGGCGGCCCAGGCATACGATGCTCTGGTAGATCTTAAATGTGCTCTGGATAATCAGAATGTCCGGGCAGACGGCCGATTTGTCGTTGTTCCGTCCTGGTTCTACGGACTGATGCTCAAGGACGACCGTTTTGTAGCCGCCGGCACGGCTAAGACTGATGCTGTCCTGGCTAATGGCCTCATCGGAACGGCTGCCGGATTCAATATTTACCAGTCTAATAATGTACCGAATACGGCCAATGCGAAATACAAAATCATTGCTGGTACGACGGATGCCATTTCTTTTGCGTCCCAGGTCACCAAGACGGAAGCTTTCCGGCCTGAAAAATCCTTCTGTGATGCCATTAAAGGATTGTTTGTTTATGGTGCCCAGGTCGTACAGCCTAATGCCCTGGCCTGCATGACGGCAAACCCGACAGCCGGCGCGTAAGTCTATGGAAATCAGGATTGAAGTCAAAGGATTAGATGAAGCTGTCAGCCGGCTGGACCGCGTTTCGGCCGGCACACAGTCACGCCTGCGGGATGCGATGCGCAGGGCCGTCGAGGATATTCAGGAACGGGCCCGGAAAGAGCATCAATTTACAACGCGCAACGGTGACGCGGAACGGTCGATTCATGGCGAAACGTCATTTCATAAAGATTCGTTCGAAGGCGTTGTCGGAACGACCCGCCTAGTGACGATTTACCTGCATCAGGGAACGCGCAGCCATATTATCCGTAACCGGTATAAACGGGCTCTGCGCTGGACTGCAGGCGGTCAGTTTGTGTTTGCGAAACGGGTGCGTCATCCCGGAACGAAAAAAGATCCATTTATTTTCAATGCCGCCGCTCATGAAAAACGGCAGGTCATTTCGCGGTTCGAACGTGCGGTACGGCAGGCAATAGGGGAGGCATACTGATGGAATTCATTACACTGGAAGACATTGCAGATACAATCTTAACATGCAGAGACTGCGATATTTCCTATGCAAATGATTATCTGCACCGGCTTGCCGTCTCATTTGGCCTGTCAGATACAGATATCCAACTGCCGGCACGTCCGGCGGTTAAGCAGCTGGGCTCTGCGATTGCCTGTAGGGAATGTGCGGCCGCCTGCGTTGGTACGGATCCGACAGTAATGGTCGATGGAAACCGGGCAGACGACGTATATTATCAGAAATACAAAATGTATGTCCAAATGGCAAAGGATATTGAAAGCCGTCTGACCTATACGGATTTTTCCGTTAAAGGGGTAGACAGTAGCGGGAAGGGAGGTGTCGGGGTAATCCGTTTATCCCGTGCATAATGAACCGTTTCCGGATGATAGCCAATGAAATCGTAGAGATTCTGAAAGATGAATTTCCTGATATGGTATGGAAATCAGCCGTCCTGGGGCCTTCTTATCCAAAAGAACTGACCGGGTATGTCTGTTGTGACACGATTACATTTGAACCGTATTCTAAAAATAGCCGTCAGGCATCGGCCGTTTTTACAATAGAAATTATCTGCCCAAATCCCAAAAACAAAGCAGACGATACGCAGTATATTGAAGATCTTGCTATGGAAGTCAAAGACGTGTTGTGCGAAAACAGAACGATTGACGGATGGGCACAGGACAGCTGTATAGACAAAATTGTTTTCGCAACGCCGGCAGGGCGTCCTGATATCGGCATTGCGATTTTTTCATTTACTGTAGAATACGAAGAATAGGAGTGATAGTATGGCACGTACATATGCAACACCAACCAAAACCGGCTCTGTGGCAACGGTCGGTAAAGATTATTTGATTTATCTGAATACGGGGGAAACGGAAGCAACACCTACCTGGACACTGCTAGGCGGTCAGCGTAGTGGCGATCTGACACGTAAGGCTGATTCCATTGATACCAGTAATAAAACATCAGGTGGCTGGAAATCGTCTTTGGCCGGACTCCGTGAATGGAGCATTGACCTGGAATCCGTTGTTATTTTGGATGATGCAGGTGCACAGTTCCTGGAAGATGCGTTTAATGATGGACAGCTTGTTCAGGTCAAATTTGAATATCCTGATAAAAAATATCGTACTGGCTGGGCAGCCATCACAGATTTCAGCCTGTCTACGAAATATGACGATGCCGCCACGATTAAAGGCACATTGTCTGGCAATGGTGCGCTGTCCGAATTGAAAACAGCAGGGGCATAAGAAAGGATGAATAGGCATGAAAAAAGTACCTTTTGACGCGTTTGGAGACGGGCAGTACCTGTATTTCAATATTGCCCGTCTCATGCAGCTAGAACAGGCAACGGGCTGTGGAATCAGCAGCATCGTCAGTCAGCGGGAATTAAATCTGAGTGTCCTGACAAAGATCTTTATGATTGGCCTGGCTCATCACAAGAAACACAATGAGCTCTGGTATGCTCAGCGGATGCAGGAAAAACTGGATCAAGGCGCAAGCCTGGAAGAAGATTTTTATGTCCCGGCAGTCAAGGCTATTGCCGGCAGTGGCATCCTGGGGAAAGCGGCGTATTATGCCGCCTTCCCGGAAGAACTGACGGAAAAGGCGAAACAGGATGTAGATGACGAAAAAAAAGATTAATGGCGGAGGGGGCAGACGATACGCCGCCCCCGTCTTTTTTTGAATGGCTGGAATGGGCTGAATCTCAGGCATATGGCCCGTTAGGATTAAAGCCATGGGAGTTTTACAGGCTGACGCCTATGGAATTGAATAAGCTGATTGAAGGGTATCAGGTACGCCGGGAAGACAGGGCGTTCATGACGGCATGGTTCGTCAGCAATATGATCAACGTCCATATTAAGCATCCCATCCAGGCAAAAGAGCTGGCCAAACCATTCCTACATGAAAAGACAAGCAGTGAAATGCGCCGTGAACGGGACGAATTTATTACATCGTTCAGGAAACAACGAGAGGAGGCGGGATTTGATGGCGACAGTGACGAGTATTTTGGTGAAGATTGGGGCGAATAGTTCCGAACTGCGGAAGGAACTGGCGGCGACCAAGGCAGAATTGAATACGACACTGGGCAGTGAAGTAATGGCAGCATCTAAAACGGCCGTTCTTGGAATTGCCGGGATTGCCGCGTCTCTTGGAGCATTGGGCGCTAAAGCCGTTCAGGCGGCAGGGAATTTCCAGCAGGTCCAGACGGCTATAACGAATATGCTGGGAAGTGCAGACCAGGCTAAGACCCTGTTGGGACAGTTGCAGGATTTTGCCGCAAAAACACCGTTTGAGTTTAATGACGTGGCTGCGGCATCGCAGAAATTCCTGGCATTTGGATTTACAGCGGAACAGATCATTCCGACATTAAGAGCTGTGGGTGATGCCGCAGCCGGTGTGGGTATGGGTAAGGAAGTGATTGACCGGATTACGCTGGCCCTTGGGCAGATGGCAGCCAAATCGAAGGTACAGAGTGACGAAATGCTTCAGCTGACAGAAGCGGGAATTCCGGCATGGCAGATGCTGGCAGATAAAATAGGCGTATCTATTCCCCAGGCGATGGATATGGTCAGCAAAGGGACTGTGAATGCTCAGACGGGTTTGCAGGCGCTTGTCGGCGGTATGGAAGAACGCTTCAGCGGCATGATGGACCAACAGTCAAAGACGATTACCGGTACATGGTCGAACATGATGGATGGGCTCAGTCAGTCTGCCATTGCTGTCGGCCAGCAGATTTCAGATGCGCTGAACCTGCCTGATCTGTTTTCTTCGTTGGGTGACAGCTTCCAGCAGTTCGCATCGCTTGTTAAAAGTGAAGGACTGGGACCGGCGTTGATTGACACGATACCACCAGAGGTGCAGATAGCTGCAGCCGGTCTTGCAACGGTACTGACAGCTGCCACTATTCCGGCACTGACCGATTTCGCAATATCGGCAAAGCTGGCAGCATTACCATTGGCGACTACATTTCTTTCCGGAATTACGAATTTAAAGACTGTTGTTATGAGTGTGCCGACTGGAATGGCGGCGGCGACGACAAGTTTTGCGCTGCTGAAAAATGGAGCTGTAACTGCAGGTGCCGGGATTGCAAGTTTGGCAACAAGTGCTAAAGGATTTGTCACGTCCATTCCGATGATGCTGGCCCGTATCGGGTCGTTTGTACTGGCATTTGGCCCATTGGGCGTTGTTGTGACTGCTGTAGCTGTCGCTATCACTGCTTTTGTTTCATCCGGCCATAAGCTGACGGATTTGCTGAACGTTATGCCAGGTACAATGGATGCTGTGAATATGGCAGGTGATTCTTTAAAACGGCTGTGGGGTGAACTGGGGCAGGCAATCAGTAATCTGGTGTCGGCTGCGTCCCCGTTGATTACTGTGATGGCAACAGTATTTACAGCAGCTATCTATGCTATTATTGCTGCTATTAATGTCGTAGTGTCTGTCTTATCCTTTTTACTGGCAACGGTATCCAATATAGTTACGGGACTGATTGCTATGTTTAACTGGATGTATGACGGGGTGTCATCGGCATTGGGCCGTGTATCTGATGCCCTGGGAGATATGGTAGATTCTGTTTTGCCGGACTGGGCAAAAAGCGGCCTTGAAACCATACGTAGTTTTGTTCAGACTGCAATAGGATGGCTGCAGGACCTGATTTCGAAAATATTCCAGACGAACAATGCCCTGAGCAATACCGGCAATAGTATGACAGATGAAGAAAAAGCCAGACGGAAAGCCGGAAGGGAAGCGCAAGAAGCATTAGATAATCCCGGCAATTCTCCGGGATATTCCATGCCGGATTTTTCCCAGTTTGGAGGTTCCGACTCTAATGGAATCAACGGTAGTGGCGCTGCAGGGAAATCTGGAACTTCTTCGGGAGGCACATATGACCCTCGTGCAGGTGCTATATACAATGCGCAATCCCTTACGGGGCTGACATATGGTACAGGTGAGGGACAGGTCGTCTGTACTACGTATATAGAAAATGCATGGGCGAATGCCGGCGTCTCTAATGCCTGGGATTTAGGGCCAAATGCGGATTACTGGGCGCAGAATGCCGGTGCAGCATTCCATCCGGCCGGAACCGGGTATGTTCCTAAACCGGGGGATGTTGCCATTACCAATGACGGTGAAGGCGACCCGACGGGGCACGTCATTATGATTGATGAAAACGGTACAGGCTATTACGCTGCAGGCGGCAGTGCCGGGGTATCGTCTCATTATGATACGGATCATCGTGATGCTTTCAACATCTACGGGTACATCAACATGGCAGAATATGCCGGATTTGCCGATACGGGCCATGGCCAGCGCCAACAGTTCAACTGGGACCAGAGTGAGTATACACAGGCTATTAAAGCGGCGGCCACGGCTTATAATCTGGATCCGGCACTGCTTCTGGCAATCGCCATGCGTGAAAGTGGTGGCGATACCATCAGCGGCCTTACTATGGAAGGCGGCAACGGTGGCGGCATGATGCAGATTCTGAGTCCGGACCAGGACGTTTCTGATGGGAATGGCGGAAGAATAAGAATTGGAGATTTGTATCAGGATTACCAGTCAAATGTTCTTTCCAATGCTATGGCTGGGGCCGCTATGCTGAAAGACAAGATTGATGTGAATGGTGGCGATGTCTGGGCCGGTGTTGCGGATTATTACGGCGGGGCCAATAAAGGCGCGTATGCTGAACAGATAAAAGCCAATTATGGCAAGGTACAAAGTCAGGGTGCCAGCGGGGCCGGGAATTTTATGCAGCAGCAGGCCCAGTATCAAAAGAAGATGATTGAGCAGGCACTGCAGACGCATCAGCAGATTGATGACAGCTATGCCCAGTCTACGGCAACGCAGGTCGAACTGACAGATCGAAAATTCCAAAAAGAATATGAAAAGCTGAATGAGTCCAAAGCCTTCAATGCGAACTATCAGAAGGATAAAGAAAAACTGGATGCCTTGTATGCCCAGGAACATCTGAAGGCAGTTGAAGCCGATGCTCAGAAAGAGCAACAGATCCGGAGCAAAGCACAGGAAATAGCCGCTAATGTCAAGACGAATGCACCGGCCGTTACGGATACGGCCAGTGAGAAAGCAATTGCGAAAATGGAAGCGGATTATGACAAGGCTATTACGTCAATCCAGTCAAAATGGCAGCAGTATTCGTCTGAGTTTGCCAGTATGACGACTACACAGAAAACGGCATTCCTGAAAGCCCTGGATGAAGAAAATATTGCCTATGAAGTGTCTGCTGATGGTCGGCTGTCATTTGCCAAAGAAATGTATGCTGAAGAACTGGCCCAATATAAAGCGTTCATCGACCAGAAGACGGCATATTACCAGCAGGCAAAAGACATTGAAGCTGATATTGAGGAAGCAAAGAACCAGGTATCTATGGAACGGCTGCAGGATGTACTGACTGAAGCAAATGCTATCCGCCTGAATGACTACGAAGCGCAGAAGGCGATGATGGAAACCTATCAGGAAACGTATTTGGCCGCACATGCGTCTACGGCTCAGATGGTGGCTGATTTGTACAGTACTGCATTCAGCGGACTCAGTTCAGCTATTACCGATACCATCATGGGAACGAAGACGCTGGGGCAGGCATTCCAAAGTCTGGGCAAATCCATGATTCAGGTCATTGTGGAATTTTACGCAAAACAACTGGCAGGGATGCTGGTCAATAATTCGATGGCCAAGGCCCAGACGGCTGCAGCTATATCCCAGACAACGGCAGAAGGTACAGCTATGGCTGCAGCATTAGGTCCGGCAGCATTCTTCAAACTGGTGTTAGATCCTGCGTCTGCCGGCGTGGCCATGGGATTGATGTCAGCAGGTACGGCGGCATCTATGGCGACTTCACTGGCATCGTCCTTTACGGGACTGGGAAGCTTATCCAATGGCGGGGCTTCCTGGTCTGAAAAACAGTCATCATTGACATCGGCTCCATGGAACGGGCCGAAGCTGGCTTCTGGTGGCATTACCAAAGGAAACACGATTGCCATGATTGGAGAAGGCCATTATGAAGAAGCAGTCTTGCCACTATCCAGGGATAAATTCGAACAGCTTGGACTGATTGACAATAATAAATCCGTCAATAATGTATCCATGAACGTCAGCACACTGGATGCATCTTCTTTCACTGATTTCCTCCGTAATGGGGGGCTGGATACCATCCGGCAGGCTTTATTTGAAAATGATCGTAATTTCGCAACAGAGGCAGGTGTATTCTAATGGCTTTACGGAAGTTTCCTATTGAACTGAACAAGCTCAGCTGGTCCAGTACGAAAGCCATGAGCTGGGATACGGAAGTACAGACGTCCGGGAGTGGTAAAGTACGGACGATGACCAACTTACTGCTGCCGAACTGGACCATTGAAACGAAGTTCGTTTACTTGACGGATGACGAATATCGTAAATTATTGGGATTCGTGGCGCTCTGCAAGGGCGCCTTTGAACCCTTCTTGTGGAAAGATCCGGAAGATTACCAGGAGAAAAAACGCCAGCTTCCTATGGTGACAGCAGGAACTTATCAGGCCATTATGACCATGGGAGATTATGTGGAACCTGTAGAGTATATCGAAGACGTCACAGTGTGGGTCGATGGGCAATTGCAGAAGGATACAGCCTATACGGTCGTGAATGGCTGTATCGTCTTCAAAACAGCACCGTCTGCAACGGCTATCGTCAAGGCCAGCTATACGTATTGGTGGAAAGTCATGTTCAAAGACGATGGTTTGACTATTGAAAAAGTTTTTCAGAACATCAATAAGACGAAGTCGTTCAAACTCGTGACAGTGAGGTGATGACATGAAGACCGTAGCAAAAGACTTGGAAACCTATCTGAACACGGCGAAAAATATGACGTCCTGCGACCTATACGAACTGACTCTGTTCAATGGCCCGACGTACTATTATGCCGATACCGACATGGATATCACCTATAATGGACATATCTACGAACATAATGCATTACTTATCAAACGGAACCAGATTAAGCTGAACAGCAGCGTTGTCGTCGATACGATGACCATCACAATAAATGCCGATGCGAACGACTTGATTGGCAGTGTTCCGGTATTACAGGCAGCACATGATGGTATCCTCGACCGGGCAAAGCTCCAGCTTCGACGTTGTTTCTTCCGAGATAAAACCATTGTTGGCTGCATCTCTCTTTTCGGCGGGACGGCCGAAGTTAAAAGTGCCGGCGGTATCAAACTACAGCTGAGCGTCAAAGCTAAAACTCAGGGGCTCAACATGCAGTTTCCGATTCGGAAGTATTACCCGCAGGGAACCTATTCGGCGAACGACAAGAGTCAGGTCATATCCAGTAAGGACACGGATGATACCTGCCTTATTGCTCCCTTCGTACCCAGAAAGGAAGTGCTCATATGACAGATGGCGAAAAAATCGCAGCGGCAGCCAGGTCATGGCTGGGAACGCCTCACGTTAACCAGGCAAGGGTCAAAGGCATTGGTGTTGATTGTGGGATGCTGCTGATTGGGGCCCTGGAAGATGCTGGCTTGATTGATAAAGGAGCTATTAAAATTGCTCCATACTCAAACGAATGGCACCTGCACCATAGCGAAGAATGGTTCTTATCTTATGTGAAACAGTACTGTACCCCTGTCACCGGGACTGATATGGCCATCGGTGATTTTTTAATGTATCAGTTTGGCCGATGCGTGTCCCATGGCGGTATCTATATTGGTGATAATCAGATTATCCATGCTGTTATCGACCAGGGCGTTATTTTGTCAGATTTGAATGACGTCATGTTCCTGGACGCTCATGGCAGAAGCCGGCTTCGTGGTATTTATCGGTTCAAGGGGGTGGAATAATGGGCATTTTCCGAGGACACACGACGACTATACGGGGAAATAAGATTGCAGACTTTACTGTTAGCACGGCCGAATACGGTGCACCGGTGCCGGAGATTCTGGGAACGACCCGTGTCAGCGGCAACGTCATTTACTATGATGATTTTACAGCCCATGAACACCGGCAGACTCAGCGCAGTGGCAAAGGCGGACACAGCAAAACGGTTACGGTATCGTATACCTATACGGTTGCCGCTGTATTGGGATTGTGTGAAGGACCGGTCAGTGGTATCAAACGGGTATGGGTAGGGAAAGATATTTATAACTATCCCAATGATGCGATACAGCTGACTCTCTGGAAAGGGACGCAGGACCAGAAGCCTTGGGCCTATGTAACCGGGAAGCATCCGGACAAGGCATTACCGTACACTGGATTGGCCTACATGGCCGGTATCATTGACCTGGGTGATAGTGGCAGTATGCCGAATTATAATTTTGAAGTGGCCGGCAAACTATTGGATACTGGCGACGGTGTTGATGTCAATCCGGCTGATTACATCCGTTATGTCCTGGATAAAGTGGGCCTGAACAGTGTCGAAATCATCGGGCTCGACAATTATCGGAGATACTGCGCCGCCGCGGACCTTCTCATTTCTACCCCGCCTGATGAAACGCAGTCGAAGAGTGCCAGGGACATCATCAATGAAATCGCTACACTGACGAACGCCTATGTATTCTGGTCTAACGACACTTTTAAAATCGTGCCTCTGGATGACCGTACATATTCATCATGGACTCCGAACAGGACTGTTTTGTATAATCTTACGGCTGACGACTTTATTCCACAGTCCGGCGGGGCACTGGTAACGTATCAGAGAAAAGACAGCAGTGAAGTTTATAACCAGTATCCTGTCGAATTCATCAATCGGACCAATGGCTATGAAAAGGAAACCGTCAGTTATGCTGTCACCGACGATATAGCAGACTATGGCCTGCGTCAGGCAAATACGACACAGGCCCATTATTTTTATACAAAAGAACGGGCTGTCAAATTAGCCGAATCTTTGGCCAGAAATGGCAAATACGGCCGGAATAAGTATACGTTTAAATTAGACTGGTCCTTCTGCCGGCTTGAAGTAGGTGACCTGGTCACATTGACAGATGAAAACTGCGGACTAAATAAACAGGTCGTGCTCATCGACAGCGTTACTGAAGGTACTGACGGGCTGTTGACTTTTACAGCTGTTTCACGCCCGGATGGCCAGTATAGTGAAGCCATATATGATGTCCATGAAACGGACCGCCCATATATCAATTACAATCAGCCGGCACCAGATACGGACAAGCCTGTTATCCTGCAGCCGCCGGCAGACCTTACGACAAACGGGCTTGAACTCTGGATTGGGGCTAAAGGAACAGCAGATATGTGGGGCGGCTGTGACGTCTTTGTCAGTGATGACAATGCTCATTATAGATTGGCGGGGCAGATTACCAATACGGCCCGTATCGGGACATTGGCAGCTACCATTTCAAAAGACACAACAACCATCGAAGTATCGGTAAATGGGACATTTTTGTCTGGCACGGAACAGGACGCAGAACGAGGGAACACCCTGTGCTGGCTTGACGGAGAATGCCTGTCATACCAGACGGCAACACTTCTGTCTAATGGCCATTATCAACTCACTGACTGTATTCGTGCCCAGTATAATACATCGGCAACGTCTCACGCCGCCGGAGCATCTTTTGCCCGATTGGATGCGACATTATTACATATTCCGTTCCACAAAGAGGATGTCGGCAAAAAGATATGGCTCAAGTTTGCATCCTACAATATTTTCGGCTCAGGAAATCAGAGCCTGGCCGAGGTAAAAGCCTACGAATATACCATCATGGCGTATTACATCCCTCCTGTATCGGATCTGACCGCCTATAACCGGTATCGCCAAATGCCAGACGGGGTTGCCCGGTATGATCTGGTAGTCACCTGGACACCTCCGGATCTGCAGAGCTACCTGAGCGGTGAGGTTTGGTATAAAACAAATCACCAACAGGCACAGTCTATCGTCATCAAAGAAGGAACGTCTGCTGATGCTATGGGTTTTGACGGAGAGTGGATCTATGGAGGAAGTGGGAAGAATCAAGTAGTCATCCCTCAAGCAGTTGTTGGGGATACCTATCGAATCTGCGTATGCACCAAAGATGAATGGGGTATATCAACGTCACCAGATATAGCGCCTTCCGTTGATATATTGGTAGCCATGAAAACGACTACGCCCAATGTTCCTGATAATTTTTCTATTGCTTTTAGCGGTACGGCTATTGTGACATGGAATGAAGTTACCAATACGGATATCGCTTACTACGAGATTAGAAATGACGCATATCCAGGGGCTGAAACAGCGGGACTCCTTGCCAGAACAAACGGGGTATCTGCTACGATTCCACTGACAAGCCGGCAGGGGAAATTATATTTATATGCCCGGAACGCATTGGGGAAATACAGCGATGCAGCCATCCTGAAATACAACAAAGGACTGCCGCCAACTCCTAATGCCCCTGTCCTTACGGCATCTATCGGCGGCTTCGGTGTCCAGGCGGAAGCGATTCCTGCCGGATGTGCTGGCATGAACGTCTATATCAATGATGATGCCAATGTCCGGACGGTAAACAATAGCCTGTCTTATACCTGTGAAGCAGGTATTTATGACGTTTGTGTCGCTTACTATGACATGTTTGGGGAGGGCGAAAAATCGGCATCATCCCGGGTTACTGTCAAAATTGAAATTGATGGCGACATGATAAAAAATGAGTCTATATCGCTGGCAAAGGTTGACCAGGCAATACAAGAAACCATTGCCAGCGGGGGAGAAGCCGGGAAAGCTGTCAAAGTCATTACTGACAACCTGAATAAAGAAGACGGCTATAAGAATTATACAGCCCTGACACAGCTCAACGATGCCATCAACTTACGGGTAAAAGCCGATGACGTCGTCAACCAAATTAACATATCCAAAGAGTCTATCCTAATTGATGGCAATAAGGTCCACATCACTGGTAAAACGACAATCGATAATAACGTCATTACGAAAGGGATGATTCAGGCCGGAGCTGTTACAGCAGAGAAAATGAGCGTATCGGAATTATCGGCTATAACGGAAAACGTCGGTACGCTGAAAGGCGGCGAAATTATCGGGACAACACTGCGCAACGACAGTAATACATTTTCCGTCGATGCAAACGGGAATATCGTCGGGGCGTCAATAAAAAGTGGAACCATTGATGGCTCGAACGTGCGGATTAACGGATATTCTGTCAAAGCTGTGGCCTTTGTCCGTGGCTCCATATCAGACGGCGGAACGATACCGCTCCCCAGCGGATATAGTGAAAGCGAATGCATGTGGGGCGTGTGGGCCACGGACAGTCAAACCATAGGCTCATGCTCCGGCCGGACAGCAATTTTTTATAAAGAAAGCGAAAAGACTGGAAAAATATCAACGTTCGGGGTTGTCATGAACGGTGGTACTTTAACCTCGGTAACCGCAGACGGGAAATACACATATATGGATTTATCACGTGGTGGCTCCGGCAGCTATTGGTGTATGGGGGTGAAACAGTATTGATGTACTATTACGGATTTAAGCAAGACGGGGCTTGTGTATTTTCTGCTGATGCCCCAGTCGAACCAGAAACAGGTATAACGGTTGTTGCATCCGAAACCCGGTACGACATCCAGAACATTGTATTGCAGAATGGAGTGATAGTAGAAAATGAATAACACGATACTGATAGGAGTCATCTTGTTTGCTGTCATCGCTGTATATGCATACCGAAAGAAATCAAAAAGCAACAAAACAGCATCTACGAATCCTCATTTCGAGTGGGTAGAAGTGCCGGAAAAACGGGAACTGAAAACCATTCAGACGACGGAACGGCAGTTTAAATATAATCCGAAAACTGGCCATAACGAATGGGTAGATGTTCCTGTGACAAAAACAGAATGGGTCGTAACAGAACCAGCACACAAAGAATACGTTTACAAGGAGGACTGATAGCATGAAACGACAGGCATTTCAGCCCGGGGAAATCCGGGACGAAAACGACGCGATTATACGTGAAGGCGCGTATGGTAAAAAGTCGGCGTTTGCTACGGCTGATAACAAGGGTATCCTGGATTACATGATTAATAACTTTGACGCGCTGAAAGACGCCATCGACGGTGGTCGGGTATACGTAGCCAGCGCATCTGACTTACCGGCGACGGGGGATATAGCAAACGTGTATATTGCCAACGATACAGGTAAATGGTACTACTGGGACCCGGAAACGTCAAAGTACGTCACCATCGACAACGCACGGACAGTCGCGAATGATGCTATATCGGCCCGGGATACGGCTAAAGCGTGGGCAGAATCAAGTAGTTCGCCTGACGGGGCCACTGACGCTGACAGCTCAACGGGAAAAACGCAGTCATCGAAATCCTGGGCGCTATACAGTAAAGACCGGGCAACCGCATCCGCATCGTCGGCGTCGGCGTCCGCATCCAGTGCATCAGCAGCTAAAACAAGCCAGTCCGATGCCGCCAGCTCTGCCAGTGCGGCAGCGTCCAGCGCCTCAGCGGCCAAATCCAGTCAGACTGCCGCAGCCACCAGCGAAACGAATGCGAAAGCGTCAGAAAAAGCCGCCGCAAGCAGTGCCGATACAGCTAAAACGTCACAAAGCGCGGCTGCATCGTCCGCTAGTCAGGCAAAAATTAGCGCGACAGATGCCGCAAATAGCGCGGCATCTTTAACTTATGCTACGGCGGATGAAGCCAAGACCGGTATAGCTGACAATCGGATTATCAGCCCTAATACGTTAAAATTAACGATTAATTATATGACAAACCAATTACAACGAAATAAAAAGTATGCTGTCGGCGATATAGCATATAGCCCTTCACTGCCTTCATGGGCCTATTTGGAATGTATTACGGCTGGAACCACTGGAAATAAAGAGCCGGATTTTAGTAATGCGGCCTCTACGGGGAGTGCGATAGCTGATATGGCCGATGGAAACGCACATTGGAGAGTAAGAGATACTCGTTGCCGCTATGAAGTCGGTGACATTATTGCTAAAACAGCTACGCCGAAAAGCTACGAATATTTACTTCCATGTAATGGGGCCTCTTTTGATAAAACAAAATATCCACTGCTTGCCAAAGTATTTACGAATGGTAAAGTACCTAATTTGACAGATGGCCGTTTCCTAGAAGGCAGTACGGCATCCGGTACTAGTAAAAATGCAGGGCTACCTAATATTACAGGCACCATAGGCGGCGGGGGTGGCTCAGGTGCCGGGTCAGGGAACGGATTATTTAGGAGTTCCCAATTAGGCGGAGCCTTAGTTGCTACTACTAGTGATAATTATGGTGATAACTTCCCTGTATTCTCCAAAAACCAACCATGGCCACAGGGTAATCCTATTATACAGGCAAAATTCGATGCATCTTTATCTAATAATATTTATGGTGCTTCAAATACCGTACAGCCTAAATCGTATACGGTGGTTTATTACGTATGTTATGGAGGTTAATGTAAGTTACAGATGGCACTAGGACAGGGGGGGGGAAGTGTAAAATGCTTGAACAGATTGCAACGAGTCTGGCTATATCTATTATAACGGGGGGCGCTACCTATCTATACGGCCGGTATTGTAGCGAGCGCGCACTCCGTCGCGGCGTGCAGGCCATCCTACGATATGACATGCTTACAGTGTATAACGCATTCCGGAAGCGCGGCTGTACCGTGTCAGAAAAACAATCCTTTGCTAACATGTATGAGTGCTATCACGCACTTGGAAAAAATGGCGTCATGACATCGATATATAATAAAGTCATGGCCATGCAGGAGGTGGATGATGAAAAATAAAATAATTACATTAGGCCGGTGGGGGCAAAAGCACTGGCTGCAGCTGATCATCATCATGAGCATTGTGATGATGATTTTTTTATTTCTTGTTTTATTCAGCTGGCTTTTTGGCTATTGGAGCAACGCATTGAGAGGTACACATTTTGAGCTAACGAGCTGTTGGAGCGGCGTGACGGCCGTCGGCGGTGGTATAGCTACGATTGTAGGATTAGCCAAAGCGGCATGGACAAAATATGGCTATGACAGCCGTTTTAATTCGGCAAGATACTCCATGCCAACGGCTACGCAAAACACGCCCACAGTGTCAAACAGTACAGAAAAAATGAAAGGATGATTAACTATGTTAGGCGATTTAAGCGCACAATACGAAAGTAATGGGGACCCGGCTTGCATCAGTGATGGCTATGGCGACCCTGGCGGAAAATCTTACGGTATGTATCAGTTCAGCTCAAATGCCGGAAGTTTAGGGCAGTTCGTCAGCTGGCTGAACGATAACTATCCACAGTACGGCGAACAACTCAACGCATACCCTTTATATAGTGATAGTTTCGATGAGGCATGGCGTAACATTGCCGCTAGTGACAGCGACGGATTTGCACAAGCACAGCATGAGTACGTCAAAGCGGCGTACTATGACCCGACTGTACAGATTCTGGCGGACAACTACTGGCATATCGAGAACCACCACGACGTTTTGAAGGACGTCGTATGGAGCCGGGCTGTGCAATACGGCGTCGGGAACATCCTCGACATGTGGAACGAAGCCGTCCACTGCATGTGGAACGTGCAATCGGGGAATTATGAAGGCTATCCAAATTTAAGCTATATCGACTCGCCGGAATACGACTACGATTTCATCGTGGCCGTATACAGCGTATGCAAGACCCCGGAATGGAACAGTTCGTCGCTACGGGACAGCTTGAACAACCGTTTCGACAGTGAAATGCATGATGCATTGTCGCGTTTATAGGAGGTGATCCATTTTGTATCTTCCGCAGCTGAAAGAGGAGGTTGATAAGATTGCTGGAAATAAAAAGATCCTTATTATTCTTATTGTTTTGCTCATTACTGTGGCTGGTGCCGGCGGCTGGCTTTTGTGCCGGCACTACGACAACCTGGAGCGGGGCGACCGTGACAATGTCCGTGCAACAATACGAAACGCTCAAGAGCTCAATAGAGACGCTCAAACGGAACTCGATCGAGCGCGAACAGCTAATCAGGACGCAGCAGACGCAAATCAAAACGCTCAACGAGCAGCTGACGATATCACAGACACAAATACAGAACTCTCAAAGCTCAATCAGTCAGACACAGACGCTATTAACACAGCAGAGCGAGTCTTTAGAGACGTTGACCGAGCAAATCAACGCTGAAAGCCATAAGTACGCAGTAGCAAAGCGTCAGCGTGATACTTGGGCCGCGGCGGCTGGTATCCTGTTAGTTGGTCTTGCTGTAAAATAAAAAGCAACTCAATGAGTTGCTTTTCTGGTTCAATTAATTCCCTATTAGTTCCCTATATATACATTATATATATGGAAACGCCTGTATCATCAAGTAAATCAGTGCATCCCCTCTCTCTCCGCCAAAGCAATGAAACGGCTCTGTACGATATGTAGCGATACATAAATCGCTTAGTACAGGGCCGTTTTTGTGTTTATAAAAATATTTTCGTATCGCATATTATCACGAAATAAATATAGGTATTCTCTATTTGGGATTTTGTGATATTTTATGATGGATTTGAGAGATGCCGGCTTCGGCAAGTATACTGAATGAGTATGTCACTGGTGTGTTTCGTGTTCCTGTTGTCATCAGGGCACATTTTTTATATGTGTCTCAAACGGATGTAGGACACAGACGTAAAAGAACAGTTTTCCATATCCAGACGGAAAAGATAGTGAATATGGTACAGTAAATAAACATAATGTATTTATATTAGAACGATTGAGTTGCGTTTAAAACATTGTGTTTTTTATAATTATATTTTATTTTATCGTTTTATAAAATAAATTTAACATTACGAATAATCATGGAATTCTAATAAATATTGTTATATAATATGAAAGTAGAATAAGAAAAATAGATTACAAGTTGATAATTTATATTTATTGATTGCTATATACATGATGTTTTGACAACGTATAGGGGGATTTTTTTGTGAGAAGGAGTCACAACAGAAAAATTAGAATCATCATAGCAGCTGCTGTTTTGGGAGCTGCTCAAGCTGTCTGTATACAAGCGGCCATCCCGGCTGGTCTGCCGGAAGGACTGCGGGATACGCCACGCAAAGCTGATGCAGGTATGCTGCAGAATGAATGGCGGGACCGGCAGCGCGCACTGACCATTCCTGAAGCATCGAAAAATATCAAGGTACAGACGCCTGAACAGGGAACATCATCGGCTATTGAGGGAAAAGAGGTCACCCTTCCCGTCCGGGAATTCAAGATTACCGGGCAGGATATCTATCCCGAACAGACGCTGCAGGCACTGCTGGCGGACAATAAGGGAAAAGACCTCACTTTTGCCCAGCTGCAGGGCGGGGCTGATGTACTCACGAAATATTTTCGTGACCATGGCTATCTTGTCGCACGGGCTTATCTGCCGCAACAGCAGGTAGACCAGGGGACTGTGACCTATGTCGTGCAAGTGGGACGGCTTGACGGGGTAACTGTTGAAAATCATACGAAAATCAACGACGCAGCCATACAGCGGCAGATTGGGTTCCTGAAAAAGGGTGATTACGTTACCCGGGCCGGACTGGAACGGGCCGTCTGGCTCTTGTCGGATCTGGCTGATGCAGACGCCAAGGTAACGCTCAGCCAGGGCAGTGAACCAGGAACGGTTCATGTCCTGCTCGATGTCGATCCATACAAGACAAAACACGGTCTGGCAACGGCTGATAACTATGGCAGCCGCTCCATGGGGTATAACCAGTATGGTGTCAATTATGATTTTACCAATCTGGCCCACGAAGGGGATCATCTGAACACGGGCATCGCTACTTCCGGCCGCAAGATGTTCGACTGGGGTGCCAATTATACGATTCCTGTCCTGACCGATGGCCTGCGCATGACTGTCGGTTACAACGTCATGAGTTATGATTTGGGAGATGAATTTTCCTATCTCGACGGGGTAGGCCAGTCCCGCGTGGCTTCCATCGGATTTGATTATGCCATCCAGCGCAGCCGGCTGCACAATTTTTATGCCGGCATCGGATACGAACACAGCCGTATGAAAGATGAATACCGCCTGTGGGATGCAACCTATGGAGATAAGACGGGGAACGCAGCCGTGTTCTCCCTGTACGGGGACAGCCAGGATAATGAAGGGTTCACGAACTGGCGTGTTGATTATAAATGGGGGCACATCACCAACGATGCACTGTATAATTCATCCAATCCTTTTGTTCCGCTTCTGGCCAACAGCCCCCGGACGACGGGAACATATGAAAAAATGCGGGGGTATATCGAACGACATCAGAATATCAACAGCCGCCTGTATCTGCTCCTGACAGCACGGGGCCAGTATGCTTTTTCCAACCTGGATTCGTCCGAACATTTCTATCTCGGCGGGCCGTACGGCGTACGGGCTTATCCGACCAGTGAAGCCTCCGGCGATACGGGATATCTGACACGGGCTGAACTGCGTTGGCAGCTGCCTATCAAGAAGAATGACCAGCAGCTGCAGCTGGCCGCTTATCTGGAACACGGCGGCATCTGGATCAATAAGGACAGCAGTCTGAATCCTGGTGCCAAAAACCACCGCAATCTGCAGGGCATCGGTCTGGGGCTTATCTGGTCCCGTCATGAAGACTGGTTTGTCCGGGCTGATTATGCATGGAAACTGGGTTCCGAAGAACCGGTCAGTGATACACGCCATAGCAATGGACAATTCTGGCTCCGCACAGGCGTATATTTCTAAGAATATGTATATATAAGAAAGGAATGAAGCGGATATATATGAGATATAGAAATAGAAACCAATGGAAACATCGGCTGACTGGCATGGTCCTCCTGGCCATGGCGCTGGGTGGCTCTGTACAGGCTATGCCTTCGGGCGGAACCATCCGGTCCGGCAATGGGTCCATTGTAGAACAAGGACAAACGATGACGGTTCAACAGAATAGCAACCGCATGGCTATTGACTGGACGCAGTTTGATATAGCTAAAAATGAAACAGTTCGTTATACACAACCTGATAAGAATGCCGTATCACTGAACCGGGTTACCGGTGGCCAGCAGTCCCTGATCGAAGGGAACCTGAATGCCAATGGACATGTTTTTCTGGTCAACCCTAATGGTGTCGTATTTGGTAAAAATGCCAGTGTCGATGTAGGAGGACTAGTCGCTTCGACGGCCCGTCTCTCTGATGACACGATGAATCGCTTCGGCAGCAGCCAGGATTCCCTGAATCTCGCTGTCGATAATGAAAACAATGCGGCTGTTATCAATGAAGGAATCATCAAGGCCCAGGGCGGTCTGGTCGCTCTTCATGCGTCAAACGTAGAAAACAGTGGTACCATTGTCAGTGATGGCGGTATGGTAGCTCTTACGGCAGCAAAGAATCTGAATCTGTCCAGTGATGCTGATGGCAAACTGAATTTCACTGTCGATGGTACGCTGGCACGGGCACAATCTCTCAACAGCGGTACGCTCAAAGCCGATGGCGGATACGTCGTCATGACGGCTAAAAGTGCCGGCGATGTCCTGAGCACGGTCGTCAACAACAGCGGCACCATTGAAGCTAAGACGCTGCGTAAAAATGAAAAAGGCCAGATCATTCTCGACGGCGGAGAACATGGACAGGTCGATGTTAGTGGAACCTTGGACGCTTCCGGTACGGAAAAAGGCCAGGACGCAGGAAATATCAAAGTCATCGGTGAAAAGACCATCGTCCATGACGGGACAAACCTCCTCGCCCGCGGTGATGTGGACGGCGGCAAAATCGAAACCTCCGGCGACGTGCTGAACCTGGGGGATAATCTCACAATCGATGCAAAAGGCGTCAGCGGCAAGGCAGGGGAATGGCTGCTGGATCCGCTGGACGTAATTATCGCCGACAGTGATCCCACAACGACAAGTAATTATGACAATGCGGAAAAGAAAACCGCCGCGGATTCTGATTTCACCAAGGGCAGTGCTTCCATCGGCTACAACGACCCCGATGCCACCACCGCCAATGCTTCTTCCGTAAACAGTGCTGTAACCTGGATTTCCACTGATATGGTGGAAAAAATGCTGAATGCGGGTACGAATGTGACCATCCAGGCAGCGGCCACTAACGGATCGGCCAATATCATCGTAAAAAACGATATCGATAAGACGGCAGGAGACGATGCCACCTTTACTCTGGATGCAATGCGGAACATCACCGTCAATGGCAATATCTCCTCTACGTCCAATAAACTGAATGTGGTATTGAATGCGGACAGCAACGGGGACCAAATCGGTGCCGTAATCATCAATGCGGATATCAACACTAACGGGGGATATTTTACATCCGCTTCCGGCGGGACGGTGAAATATACCAGTGATTCTGCAAATACCAAAGGATATGGAAAAGGTACCCTTAGCGGCAAGGCAGATCCTGCGGGCCATACGGTCGGTACCTATTTTGGCCATGTGGACAGCAGCGGTACAGCGGATGGGGCAAAGGATGACCGGATGATCAAGACCAGCGGCGGGAAGATCACCCTTAACGGGGAAATCGCCATCGGCCTCAACGGGGGAACTCTGACCCTGGATTCCGGGGGCGGAGATGTGACGGCCACCGGGATCATCAACTCCGGGAACAGCTATGGGGCCTATGTATACGGGACGGACACTTGGAATACCCTGGTGGAACAGACGGTGGAAAAATACCTGGAAAAAGGTACGGTCCCGGCCTATCATTACCAGGGTGTTAACTATGTGAAAGACACCAGCGGCAACTATGTGAAGAATGCAGACGGGACTTATCAATACACCACAGACGCCCAGAGCTTTAGCAATGGACAGCCCCATTACACCTTCTCTGAAGCCAATACCCAGAATGTCCGCTGGCTGGGAGACGGGAGCTCCACCAGCGTCAGCACAAGTGCGGGGACGGGATATGCTTCCATCGTCCTCACCAAAGGCGAAATGACCTTGGAACAATGGCTGAATTACCAGCTCACCTATAACGCAGCTAACTTTGCCAATCGATATATCAGCCAGAGCAGTGGGGTTAAGGTGGTAACTGCTACAAGTGGCGGTAAGACTACTACTTCTGTACAAAATTCGGCCGGAAAAACCATGACCACAGCCGATTTAAAAACCTATCTGACCGCGGCTGTTGAAAGCTTCACGAATGGTACGGCCAGCACCGATACCACGTTGAACGGACAGACTCTTTACGCCAATATCAAGGACGACATCAGCCATCTCCTGGCTACCAACTGGTTTGCATCCAAGGAACTGGCCCAGGGAAATACCAAAGGCGGTTCGGCTGCAGGGGATTCCTACCTGGCCACCATTACCACCATCCTGGAAAACTCCCTGACCACGCCTAACGGCCAGCAGATCCTCTGGGCCGGTGGCCGGGGTTCCGGCGTACTGAACAAAAAGGGTTCCAACAGCAGCACCAACGACAAGCTCTATCCTTATTCCTTTTACGGCATGCCCGACGATCCTACCTATCAGGACGGCATGTACTGGGTCACCGGCCCGGAAGGGGAAGCCAATAATGGCAAGGGGACCCAATTCTACAGCAATGCTGGTTCTAACTGGCAGAGCGGGAATTATGGGAAAGCCGTTTATGGGTATGTGAACTGGGATACCTATAAAGACGGGAACAAGACCCGTTCCCAGCCGGACAACAGTGCACCGTTCCTGACCGTAGGGTTTGGCACCACCGGCAAGTGGGACGATGCGGCCATGGGCGGGGATACCACCGTGGGCTTTATCAAGGAGACCAACCTGGCCAATTCCAGCCTGAACATCAAAGCCGGCAGCGGCGCTGTCAGCCTGGAAGGGGATATCGGGAAAGGCAAGGCTCTGGATACGGTGAACATTGAAAGCACCGGGGCCGTGACCATCGGGAATGAAAACAATAAAGCCACAAACTATAAATACGGCACTGTTTATGCGGACCATGGGGTCTACATTTCCGGGGGTACCGTATCGGTAGGCGGGGAAATCCATTCCGGCACCACGGATACCACCGCTTCTGCCAGTGACATCACCACCCGCAGCGATGGATACCAGAACACCGCCTTCCAGTTGGACAGTGTAACCATCAAATCAGCCGGTGACCTTACCGTCCACGGCGTGGAATCCGACGGCTATACAGATAGTGACAGCACCCTGAACGGCGGCAAGATCAGTCTGACTTCCACCGGGAAGACCGGTAAGATCACCCTGGGCGCCGGCGTGGATTACAATGGCAATGCCACAGAGGGCACCCTGGCTGCGGCCAGCACGGCAAAAGGCGCTGTGGTGGTCGATGCCCAGGGCAGCCAGGGCTCTCTGGTGAACAGCACCACCGGTACTTCTGCCATCACCACCGGCACCGGAGGCACCTGGCAGGTCTATGTGAATTCCCCCAGCGACTATGGCACCAGCCTGGGCAGCAATCTGAACAGCAGCACCAATGCCCAGTGGACGGCGAAATCCGGCTCCAACACTACGGTGAATACAAACAGCTCCAAGAACACACTGACGGACTATACTGATACCAGCAGCAACAAGTTCATCTTCCAGGTAACCCCGGTGATCACCATTTCCGGAGGCAGCCAGAAGAAAACCTACGGGGATACCCTTACCGATGACCAACTGCGGGATCTGCTGATCACCTCGGCCACCTATACGGATTCCACCGGCAAGGATGTCGATGTGACCCAGTTCAGCAATTTCAATGAAGCCGATTATCTGACCTACGTGACCAGTTCCGATGGAAACAAAACCGGAACGAATGCTGTGGCTGTTTCCAGTGATGGGGCGGCAGCAGGGGCCACCCGGACCCAGGGGGACGAAGACAAGACAGCTTCTGATGGGAACAGGGCCTTCTATGTATTCAATGTGGAGGAAAATGGGGCCAAGGCGCTGAACGGATATGACCTGAAAACGGTCAATGGGGATATCGAAATCCTCCGGAAGACACTGACCATCAACACCGATGGTACCCAGACTTATGGCAACTCCACGGTGAAGAGCGGGACGCCTTCTTACGACAAAACCCAGCTGGTAAACGGAGATACTCTGACTGATAGCGATATCAAGTATACCATTTCTACTGATGGTACTTATGCTGACAGCAAGGGTAGCAACGATACGGCCCATGTAGGCAAATATGAAGACCAATATCTGACTTCCAGTGCAGAGGTAAAGGCTAGCGATGGCAGCGATGCTTCTGCCAACTATGAGGTCACCGGCAGTGGCACCATCACGGTGAACCCGGCGGATCTCTACCTGACGGTGGGGGATGTGTCTACCACCTATGGGACAGCCTTTGACATGGACAAGTATACCTACACCATTGATACGGCAAAAGGCGGACTGGTGAACGGGGATACCCAGTCTGTACTGGGAGATCAATTCCTCAACTACACCAATACCGGGGCGAAAACTGATACCAGCAACGACAAGGTGAAGACTCAGAATGCCGGGAGTTATGAACTCCAGGGGGCTGCCAGCAAGGAACTCTCTGACTATACCGTCCATATCACCAACGGCAAATCTACGGTGGAAAAGGCCAAACTGACCTTGACGGTGGGGAATACGGAAACCACCTACGGAACTGCTTTTGATCCCAATACGTACAGCTATACCATGGAAGGCAATGCCAACGGGGATACGGCAGAGGATGTAGAACACAACAAGATCTCCGTTACATACACCAATGGCGGGGAGAAATCCGATGCGGCCAATGACAAGGTAAAGACCCAGAATGTGGGCAGCTACAATCTGATGGGAACCTTCACGCTCAGCGGGGATACGGCGCAGAACTACGAAATCGGGACCGTGAATGCCGGCAAGGCTGAAGTCACCCCGGCAGAAATCCATCTGAAGCTCAACGACGTATCCACCACCTACGGCACGGCTTTCGACACCAGCAAGTACGGCTACGATACCAGCCAGCTGGCGATGGCCAACGGGGACAGCACGGAAGTGGTGACGAAAACCATTGGCAACGGGGATATCACCTACACCAATACCGGGGACGCTACGGATCCGGACAATGAGAATGTAAAGACCCAAAACGCAGGCACAGGATACAAACTGACCGGGACTACGGAGAAGACACTGCAGAATTATAAGGTGATCATTGACGGGGCCAATTCCACCGTGGATAAAGCGGATCTGACCCTGACCCTGAAAGACGTCTCTACTACGTACGGTACACCTTTTGAAAGCAGTACCTATGGGTACAAAAAGGATGCGGCGGATCTGCAGGGGCTGACCAACGGGGATGCCGCAGCGGCCATCACCGATGTCCTCCAGGACAGTGATTTTACTTATGTGAATGGCGGGGAAAAATCCGATTCCAATAACGAAAATGTCAAGACCCAGAACGCAGGCAGTTACCAGATCACCGGCAGCACCTCCAAGAACCTGGACAACTACAACATCAAAGTGGTGAACCCGGGGACTTCCACGGTGGAAAAGGCCAAACTGACCCTGAAGGTGGGGAATACGGAAACTGCCTACGGAACTGCTTTTGATCCCAATACGTACAGTTATACTCTGGCTGGTAACACCAATGGGGATTCAGAGGACAACGTAAGGAACAATCAAATTGAAGTTTCCTATTCCAATGGCGGAGAAAAGTCTGATCCCAACAATTCCGCTGTCAAGACCCAGAATGCAGGAGACTATGGTCTGACAGGAACGTTTACCCTGAAGGGTGATACGGCTCAGAACTATGAAATCGATAAGGAAAACTCTGATTTGACCGGTACGGCCACGGTAAACAAAGCTACTGTGAAGGTGAAGCTCAACGATGTTTCCACCACTTATGGTACAGCTTTTGATACCAGCAAGTATGGTTATGATACCAGCAGTATCGAAGGCCTGACCAACGGGGACGGCTCAGGCGTGGTGACGAGTGCCCTCGATGAGACGTACGGCACGGGCAATATCACCTATACCAATACGGGCGATGCTTCCGCAGAGGAAAAACAGGCCGGCAAGGTGACCAAGACGGTGAACGGCGGGCCATACTACCTGGAAGGGTCTACCAACCAGACACTGGACAACTACAACATCGAGATCGAAAACGGCAATGCCACCATCAACAAAGCCACACTGCATCTGTTCACTGGCGACTATACGGAAGCCTATGGGGATGCCGGGGCAGTTCAGAAGGATCTGGATAGTGCTACTACGGTCAAGGGTGAAAAAAACGGGGACAGCCTGGTTGAATTGACGTCTAAAATCGGTATCACCAACACATCTGGCGCTCTCGTAAGTAAGGACCGGACCAACGATGTAAAGTACAAGACGGATGGCAGCCTGGACAGCTATGGCATTGCGACGGACTTCAATAAGTCCCTGGACAACTACGAAGTGGTGCTGGATAAGGCCGGTACGGTTACTCTGACACCGGTAGCCATCAAAGTTACCAACGACATGATTCAGACTTATGGCTCGGATAAGACAACCTTTACGGAATCGTCCAATCCCAATCTGGTGAACGGGGATACTATTTCTACGGTTGGCCTGACCATGACGCCGAAGGCTGGCGGAGCGTATGAAACCAACCGGGCCGGCCGGACTACGGCCGATGCCGGGACGTATTACAATGACATGGAATCGGATGGTGGCGGTATCGTCCATGAAAATGGCAGTGATGCCCGGAAGAACTACATCGTCACCATCGAAGGGGACATCATCGTAAATAAAGCCCCCCTCCGTATTGATACGGATGACGTATTCACCCAGTACGGTGTAGTACGGACGACCCGGTCCCGCGTTACGGGCCTGACCAACGGGGATCAGCCGGGAGGTCTGAGCTATGATTATGGTGACTATGGTCATGGCTATCTCAATGGCAATACACGGACAAACTGGCCAGGTACATATTCCTTTGGAACATTCCTCAGCGGTCCTGATTTTCTGAAGAACTATCTCGTTTCCGGTGGAGATGCGACATTGCAGATTGTTCAGACCAAACCGGATATTACGAATCAGGATGTTTGGAACCGTGAGGGTGGCCGGCCACAGCACAAAATAGAAATTTCTATGCCGATTTTCCGTGTTCAGGACAATACAGTCAAACAGTATGGCACCTATGGTGTTTCCCAGGCGGGAGAAACAACGAAGCTTTCGCCGACGGGCATGCGCCTCACGGAACCGGTACAGCCTCAGCTGCACAGCCGTTCCATCAAAACGAACATACAGACAGAAGATGGCAGTGGTATGTTCCGTCTCGATTATGATGGAGTAACCCTGCGGATTTATCCACTTGATGACGGGGCACAATACGTCGTCAAAGCCGGTGATGCAAAGAAAAACGTATCACTTTCTGAAAAGGCAATCCACGCAGCTTTTACAGAAATGGGTCTCGACCTCGTACGGCTCAAAGGTGTATATGTATATTTTGCGGATCCTGTCGTATAGTAGTAATACGAAAACTGCCGCACGAAGCAAATTTGCTTCGTGCGGCAGTTTTTTTATCATAACAGTTATCCTTTGTAAATGAGGTCAATGAGTTTCATCGTGACTTCATAGGATTTTTCCAGACTGGGAAGGGGCAGGAATTCATAACGGGAATGGAAATTCAGGCCGCCTGTAAAGTAGTTTGGCGTGAGGATGCCTTTGGTAGAGATAAAGGAACCATCCGTACCACCGCGCATGGCAATGGGTTTGGGCTGAATCTGCAATTCCTTGAATGCATCGAAAATGTAGTCGATGGCCTTGTGATTGTCATCGGTAATGGCGTCGGCAATATTGCCATAGGTATCTTCCATTTCGCAGATGATGGAAGCCCGCGGTTCCATCTGTTTCAGCTTTTCCACGTTGGCAGCAATACGCCGTTTCTTTTCTTCGTATTTTTCTTTGCTGTGGTCGCGGATATTGAGGCTGACAACGGCTTTGGACTGATTGGATTCTACGGCCTGGCACCAGATGTACCCTTCTTTTCCTTCTGTGCATTCCGGCGTTTCGCTGCGGTCGAACATATTGATGAAATCGCAGGCCAGGAGCGTCGGGTTGACCAGATTGCCCTTGGCGCTCATGGGATGGGCGCTGACACCGTGAATGGTAACTGTGGCCGAACCGGCGTTGAATGTTTCGTAGACGATTTCCCCGAGGGCACAGCTGTCTATGGTGTAGGCAAAATCGACAGGGAATTTGGAAAAGTCCATATTCTTCGAGCCGAAGAGACCACATTCTTCGTCGGGGACAAAGGCGACGTAGATATCGCCGTGATACAGGCCCGGATGGGTGGTCAGGGTGTGCAGTGCCGTCATGACGTTGGTGATGGCGGCTTTGTTATCTGCCCCGAGGACGCTGGTGCCATCTGTCGTGATCAGGTCCTGGCCGACGTAGTCGCGTAGTTCCGGATGATCACTGACGGTCATGACGATGTTTTTATTTGCGTTGAGGACGATGTCACTGCCGTCGTAATGTTCGACGAGCTGGGGATGTACGACAGGAGACAGGTCTACATCGACTGTATCCAGATGGGCGCAGAAGCCGACGGCAGGAATCTTGCGGTCGCAGCCCGGTTCAGTGTGGGCAGGGAGACAGCCTGTAAGGACGCATTTATCTGACAGAGACAGATCGATGAGCCCCATGTCTTCACATTCTTTCATGAGCGTACGGGCCATATCCCACTGCGATTCCGTGCTGGGAACCTGCGTGCCGCCATTGGGCTTGCTCTGAGACGGAATGCGGACATAGCGGCAAAAACGATGCATCATTTCTTCTTGTAATGGATTCATAGGATAGTTCCTCCTTTACTATATCCCGTTAGAACATCTGGCGGGGATATACATAATCTGCCTGGAAGCCGAGAGGAATATTGAACCACCAGAAGAGGTACAACATGATGGTCAGGGCTACGAGCAGGGCACCGGTATAAGGAAGCATCATACTGCTCAGGGTACCGACGCCGGTTTTTTTGTAATATTTCTGGCAATAAATGATAATCAGGGGATAGAAAGCAAACATCGGTGTGCAGACGTTGACGGCGGAGTCACTGACGCGGAATGCGGCCTGGGTCAGTTCCGGGGCAATGCCGACAGACATGAGCATCGGTACGAAAATCGGCGCCAGAATGGACCATTTTGCCGATGCCGATGTGATGAGCAGATTGAGAAGGGCGACGAAGACGATGACCCCGAAAATCGTAATCTGCGGCGGCAGAGCCAGGGACTTCAGGAATTCCGCACCGGATACGGCGATGAGAGCACCCAGATTGGAAGCACCGAAGGCATACATGAACTGGGCAGCGAAGAAATAGAATACGATAAGCTGTACCAGCGTCTTGGTGATTTCTTCCATGGAATGGGTGAAATCTTTGGAACTTCTGAATTTACCGCTGATGATACCGTATACGATACCCGTGACGGCACAGAGCATAAAGATGATAGCGACGATAGACTGCATGACCGGCGCTTTGAAGCTGGCCAGATTCCCCTGAGGATCACGCCAGATCGAGTCGGCCGGCATGAGACTCAGGAAGAGGCCGGCGAGCATGGCGATGAGGACAAAGGAAGCGATATAGAAAGCGCGGTTTTCTTTGGGGGTAATAGCTGTCATGGCACTTTCCGATACGTCGATGTCGGTGTCGAGAGGACAGGCTTTCCAGCACCATGGTTCTGTGATTTTTTCCGTAATCCACCAGCAGGAGCCGATGACGGCAAAGGTAGAGCCGACGGCATAGAAATAATTGCAGAGAACATTGACTTCATAGGTCGGATCGATAATCTGGGCGGCCATCTGGGTAAAGCCCTGGATGACCGGGTCGATGGCCGACGGTGTGTAGTTGGCCGCAAAGGCACCGGCGATACCGGCAAAAGATGCGGCGACGCCGGAAAGCGGGTGTTTGCCCGATGCATAGAAGAGATAGGCCGCAATAGGGATGATAATCATGTAGCCGCTATCCGGTGCCAGATGGCTGAGCATACCGACGACGATGACAATCGGCGTGAGCAGGAATTTCGGCGTTACCGTCAGGATTTTTTTGAGGCCCGTGTTGATATAGCCGGATCCGTCAGCGATGCCGATACCCAGAGTGGCTACGATAACCATGCCGAGGGGCGGGAAACCAGAGTAATTAGTGACCATCTTGGTCATGAGAGTGACCAGTGACGCCGGGCTGAGCATATTAGTGATGGCAATCTGCTTGCCTGTCGCCGGGTTGACATAATCGAACGTAAAGTACGAAAAAATCATGGAAACGATACAAGTGATGAAGAATGCGGCGATAAATAACATGGTGATATCAGGGATTTTATTACCGATTCGTTCAATCCAGCCGAGGAATCCTCCGACTTTCTGGGGCTGTACGGTTTCAGGGGTTGTGTTAGGCATAGGAATAAGCACTCCTTCTTGTATGTTGGATATCCATAGATGGGGTGCAGCTGCAGTGCTATATATATACGATCGTATTCAGCTTATTCAGTATACCATGTCCTATATAATAAGACAAATGCATGAAGTATAATTATGACAAGTATTATTTTTTAGAATATACTTTTTTATAAATAAATTTAAACGTATAACCTATAGCGTATTTGTTTTAGAAAGAAAATTTTACATGAAATTTACAAAATTTAAAACGTAAAAATGCGATAAAAATTATTTAACAATCGTAAGACTCTATGATCTATTTTTTATAAATAATAACTATAGAATAGCATAGAAAATAAAAATAAAAATCGAAAAATGGGGATGGAAATGAAAAAATGGCGGTTGCCCAACGTTCCCTTTCTTTGGTAGAATAATACAGTTAAGGTGAATGTATTATGCGGACCTGTGAGACGGGAGGAAACAATAGGAAATGAAAAAAGAATTGATTCATTTGCAGGGCGTATCAAAGTCCTTTGATGGTCATCTCGTACTGGACGGACTTGATCTGACGATTTATGAAAATGAATTCGTGACGCTGCTGGGTCCCAGTGGCTGCGGCAAAACGACGACATTGCGGCTTATTGCCGGGTTTGAAGAACCCGACACAGGTGTTGTCCTGTTTGATGGTCAGGATATTACCCACGTACCGCCCAATCGCCGCCAGGTGAATACAGTTTTTCAGAATTACGCACTTTTTTCGCATATGGACGTTTCCGGAAATATCGCGTTTGGCCCTAAAATTCATGGGAAATCCCGCGATTATATCAAGGACAAAATCCGGTATGCCCTGAAACTAGTCAATCTCGATGGCTATGAACATGCCAATATTGTCGATTTATCCGGTGGCCAGCAGCAGCGGGTTGCTATCGCCCGGGCCATCGTCAACGAACCGCGGGTACTTCTCTTGGACGAACCACTCAGTGCGCTGGACCGCAAATTGCGGCGCAGTATGCAGCTGGAGCTCATGAAAATAAAAAAGGAACTGGGCATTACCTTCGTCTTTGTTACCCACGACCAGGAAGAAGCCCTGAGTATGTCCGATACAGTCGTCGTCATGAATCAGGGCTATGTCCAGCAGATCGGTACGCCGGAAAGCGTCTACAATGAACCGGAAAATGCGTTCGTAGCCGATTTTATCGGAGACAGCAATATCGTCGACGGACTCATGGTCCACGATAAACTCGTGCGTATCCAGGGACTGGATTTTGATTGCGTCGATGTGGGATTTGGCAACAACCGCCCCGTCGATGTACAGATACGGCCGGAAGACATCGAACTTCATAAAGTCCGCGAAGGGGCACTCAACGGCACGGTGACCAAGGTCATCTTTGAAGGGATGAATTACAATATCACCGTCCGGGCCGGGAAAATCGAATGGCTGGTCAAATCGACGCGTGTCTATCACACAGGGGATGCGGTCAGTCTGTGGGTGGATCCCTTCAATATCCAGATTATGAATAAACCGGAATCGGAAGATGAAAGGGCGATGGAAAATGATTAAATCTGCGGCCATGCGCCATCTCTTTGCCCTGCCCTTTCTGCTTTGGGCAGCGCTGTTTATTTTCGTTCCCCTCGTATTTGTCGGCTGGTATGGCCTGACGGGCGGTGACGGGCAGTGGAGTCTTGCTAATGTGGGCGTCCTGCTGCAGTGGGAATATGCCAGGGCACTGGAATTATCTATTCTTCTGGCACTAGTGAGTACCTTGGTCTGTCTCCTCGTGTCGTACCCGCTATGTCTGATTCTGACGGAACGCCAACGCAGTCACGGTGCCCTCATTTTCCTCCTGTTTATCCTGCCCATGTGGATGAATTCTCTCCTGTCTACCATGGCCTGGCAGACGATCCTTGAGAAAAATGGCATTCTCAACCAGTTTCTGCGCTTGTTGTCCCTGCCGGATGTGACGCTCATTAATACGCCGGCAGCTATCGTCATCGGCATGATATACAATTTTCTGCCATATATGGTGCTGCCTTTGTATGTATCTCTCTCGAAAATCAATAAAAACGTCATCTTTGCAGCCCGGGATCTGGGGGCCAGCTCGTGGCAGACGTTTACGCGGGTTATCCTGCCGTTGTCTCTGCCGGGCGCTATCAGCGGGATTACCATGGTTTTTATTCCGTCTCTGACGACATTCTTTATCAGTGGCCTCCTCGGTGGCAATAAGGTTCTTTTAATCGGCAATATTGTCGAACAGGAATTCACCATGGCCTATGACTGGCATCTGGGGAGCGGACTATCGCTGGTCCTCATGATTTTTATTATTATCAATATGATGCTGACGGCCTATTTTGACCGCAGCGAAGGGCAGGTGAAGAAATGATGCGTCTCTGGAAAAAAGCCTATGT
Source organism: Megasphaera sp. UBA4233 (assembly GCF_002395615.1). NCBI lineage: Bacteria > Bacillati > Bacillota > Negativicutes > Veillonellales > Veillonellaceae > Megasphaera > Megasphaera sp. UBA4233. The sequence continues at coordinate 50,256 of NZ_DGXL01000030.1, forward strand.
AGCTTTGATTTTCCTGTTTCTCTACGCCCCTATCGGCGTACTCATCGCCCAGTCGTTCAATGCCAGCCGCTACCGGGGGCACTGGACAGGCTTTACCCTCCAGTGGTACGGCGAACTGTTTCAGAATGAAGGCATCCTGGAAGCTCTGCAGAATACCATTACCATTGGCTTGTCATCCGCGGCCGTGGCGACGCTTCTCGGACTGGTGACCTGTCTGGCTCTGCGCGGTATGGGGCGGCGCCGCCGGTCCGTTTTGATGGGCGTTGCCAATATTCCCCTCCTCAACGCCGATATCGTGACGGGGATTTCCCTCATGCTGCTGTTCCTGGGCCTGGGACTGCGCCTCGGCTACGGTACCATCCTCATGGCTCACATCGTATTCAATCTGCCCTACGTCATCCTCTGTCTCATGCCGCAGATGCTGTCTCTGGACCGCAACTGCTATGATGCGGCACGCGATCTGGGGGCAACACCGCTGATGGCATTCCGCCGCGTAGTCCTGCCGGAACTGCGGCCCAGCCTGTTGGCTGGGTTTATGCTGGCCTTCACCATGTCGGCCGACGATTTCATCATTACTCACTTTACCAAAGGCGCCGGCATCGACACGCTGCCTACAGAAATCTATGCCGAACTGAAACTGGGGATCCATCCGGAAATGTATGCCCTGTCCACACTGGTATTTGTCTTTGTCCTGGTCTTTGCGTTTCTCCTGTTCTGGAACCGGAAACGCATGCAGATAGGCCAGTCAGCACGATAAGGGGGCGGTTACATGAAAAAAATATATATCGTCTCTATTTGTCTGGCTCTCTTGATGAGTATCCTGGCGTTTTCGGGTTGCGGATTTCAGGACGAAGAAGCCGAAGGCGATAGTGTAGTTTATGTGTATAACTGGGGTGACTATATCGACCCCGATACACTGGAACAGTTTGAAGAAGAAACGGGGATACACGTCGTCATGGATGAATTCGATACCAATGAAAGTATGTATCCCCTGGTAGCAGCCGGTGCGGTACGGTACGATGTCATCTGTCCGTCGGACTACATGATCCAGAAGATGATCAAACACGATCTCCTGCAGCCTCTCGATTTCTCCCGTCTTCCCAATGCCCGCCAGTACGTGGGACAGGTGTTTTATAAGCAGTCGGAGACGTTCGATCCGGGAAACATCTATTCCGTGCCGTACTGCTGGGGAACGGTTGGAATCCTGTACAACCGCACCATGGTCGATGATCCTGTAGACAGCTGGGATATTCTCTGGAATGAAAAGTATAAGAATGAAATCCTCATGCAGGATTCGCCCCGCGATGCTTATATGGTAGCCCTGAAGCGGCTGGGGTATTCTCTGAATACGACAAACCCGGATGAAATGCGTCAGGCCCGGGATATGCTCATTGCTCAGAAGCCGCTCGTCCAGGCGTATGGCATCGATGATGTCAAAGATAAACTCGTCTCCGGGGAAGCCGCCATGGGTGTCATCTTTTCCGGAGAAGCCCTGCGTATGATGCTGGAAAATGAAGACCTGGCCTACGTCGTGCCCAAAGAAGGGACCAATCTCTGGATTGATTCGTGGGTAATCCCTAAAAATGCGGCCCATGTAGAAAATGCCCATGCCTTCATCGACTTCATGAGCCGGCCCGATATTGCCCTTAAAAATTTTGAATACCTGACATATTCGACACCGAATACAGCCGTTCCGGAAATGGAAGAGGATGAAGACTATAAGGATAATCCCGTCGTATTCCCACCGCCGGAAGTTTACGAAGGACAGGAAACGTATCAGGATCTCGGTGAAGACGGCGACAAGATGTACAATGAAGGATGGATACAGGTAAAAGTGTATTAAACCTGTAACATAAAGGATGGTATAATAAGGTCATAGTAAAGGAGGGTGATGATGATGAAACAACACTTGAAAGTTATGGCTGCCCTGGCCTGTCTTATGGGGCTGGGGAGTCCAGCTGTCATGGCGGCCAGCTGGACGGATACGCTGCAGCAGCTGGCAAAGAGCGTGCCGGCAGTCAGTCAGGTTTTAAAGGAAACAGGAATTTCGTCTACTGTACCGGTACCGGGCACTGCTGCGACGACAGGAACGACGACAACTCAGAGCGGGACAGAACCGGCTGGAACGGAAAAACCGGCTGTACAGGCATCTCATCTGGAAGTCGTGCTGCTCATCGATAAGAGCGGGTCCATGAAAGGCCTGGAAGAAGATACGGTAAAAGGCTACAATTCCATGCTGGCCAAAGAACGGCAGTTGTCGGTGCCGACAAATGTGACGACCATCCTGTTCAGCAGTGATCACGAAATCCTGGCGGACCGTAAGCCGATTTCTGAGGTGCCCGATATGACCCTTGATTCGTATAAGGTCCGTGGCGCGACGGCATTGTACGATACTATTGGCGATGCCATCGAAAAAACAGAAGCGGTCAAAGGCATCGATGATACGGGCAGCAAAGTCCTGTTTGTCATCATCACGGACGGACTGGAAAACTACAGTCAGACCTATGACCAGGAAAAAGTCAGGAAACTGATTGATGCCCAGGAAGAAAAAGGCTGGGAATTTGTCTTTATCGGTGCCAATATGGATGCTGAAAAGGAAGCGGATACGATCGGCATCAAGAAAGAAAATGCCGCGACCTATGAAAATAGTGAAAAAGGCGTTCAGGCCAACTATCAGGCCGTATCCCAGATGGTACACAGCCTGGCTGCGACATCGAGCCTGGTCGGATCCCCCTGGAAAAATTCTATCGTACCGGGAAAATAGATGGATGCAGAAAAGAGAGTGCCCCGTGACCGTATCATGGTTCATGGGGCAGATTTTTTACTCTCCATCTGACTTTTTAACTTTAACCTTTTGACATTTACATTGGGAGGCGTATAATAATAGGTGAAAAGAAAAGTGCTATTTCGGTTTCCAAAAAGAGGAGATGGAATGCCATGAAAAGATTGACACACGAAGTACAAAAGAAAACGGTAGGATTGATTGTAGACCGCATTATGTCAGAAAAAAATCCGGAAGACCGGAGAAAGTCATTGAAACACTTGTCCTTTGTTATGGAACATCTTTTTGGCGACTTATTTGAAAAAGAATCCTTTGAAGAAGCCCGCCGTCTGATTGATGAAGATGGCAAATGGTTCCATTTTTTGGACCATGCGTTGAACACGCTCAACCCGAATATCGTCAAAACGGCTGTCATGGATCTGGGATTTGAAGCCGGTTTTTATGGGCTCCGTGCCCGTAATGCCGCAAAAGCGAAATATCACTGTAATATCCCCTGGGCTATTCTTTTTGATCCGACCAGTGCCTGCAATATGCATTGTATCGGATGCTGGGCTGCCGAATACGGCCATACGCTGAATCTGTCCTTCGATGTGATGGATAAAATCGTGACCCAGGGCAAGGAACTGGGCTGTCATTTCTATCTGCTGACCGGCGGGGAACCACTCGTCCGCAAAGCCGATATCATCCGCCTCTGCCGTAAACATCCCGATTGCGAATTCCATGCGTTTACCAATGGGACCCTCATTGACGATGCCTTTTGTCATGAAGTGACCGATGTAGGCAATCTGAGCTTTTCCCTCAGTGTCGAAGGATACCGGGAAGTCAACGACAGCCGCCGCGGTGCCGGTCATTTCGATAAGGTCATGCATGCCATGGATCTGCTCCGGGAACACGGCATCGTCTTTGGCACGTCTATCTGTTACACCCGCAAGAATATTGAAACGGTTACATCCGATGATTTTCTCGACCTGCTGATCCGTAAGGGCGCTTATTTCACCTGGTATTTCCATTATATGCCTGTCGGTAACGACGCGTCACCAGACCTGATGCCGACGAAGGAACAGAGAGCCTGCATGGTACGCCGTGTCCGCGAAATCCGCAGTGTCAAAGGCGGTAAACCTATTTTTGCCATCGATTTCCAGAACGACGGTCAGTATATTGACGGATGTGTAGCCGGTGGCCGGAACTATTGCCATATCAACCCCAATGGTGACGTGGAACCGTGTGTATTCATCCATTATTCCAGTGCCAATATCAAGAACCAGAGTCTGCTCGAATGTCTGCAGCAGCCTTTGTTCAAAGAATACGCCAAAGGCCAGCCGTTTAACCACAATCATCTGCGTCCGTGCCCGATGCTGGAAAACCCGCAGTATCTGGCAGCTATGGTCAAACGGAGCGGGGCGAAATCGACGGATCTGATTTCGCCGGAATCGGCAGAACACCTGTGCGCAAAGTGTAAAGAATATGCGAAACAGTGGCAGTCTGTAGCAGATACGCTGTGGAAAGAAATCCAGGAAAAAGGAAAACATGATATAGAACAAAAGAAAGACCCCTTACCGAAATGCGGTTGATGGGATAAACAGAACGACGATGCCGTACGGAGCAATCACTGCTTCGTACGGCATCGTCATTTTTATATCAGAAATCAAGGGATTTCTTCATGCTCTTTATGGATTGGTTGATGGATTTCATGCTCTGGTCCAGGCTCTTTATATTGCGGCCTATGGCGGCCTGTGTTTCTTTGCTTTCCTTATAGTTGTCGAGACCGCGGAATTCTGTCGTTTTCCCGCTTTCGGCGTCGCGGATCCGTACCGGGCTGATCTGGACATCGCCGTCTACGATGTGCAGGGCATCGGTTGCGATATCGCCCATGTCAGTGCTGATGACGACATCATAGAAATCAAGCTCGTGATAGCGGTTATTGAAGCGCCCGGAAATGGAATTGAAATGGAGAGGGAAATAGTAGCCGCTGCCAGACTGGAATGATCCATAAGCACTGAGGTGACGGGGATTGCCGTCGCAGCGCATAGTGATATCCATGGCGACGAGAGTCCGGAATTTCATGTCGTGCAGAGCCGTACTGCTGTTAAGGTCTTCCCCGTGCCCATATATGTTGTAGGCCCGGGTTTCCAGATTATAATCGCCATAGGCATCGAGTGTGCCGCCGTATACCTTTGCTTTAACCTGAGTGAACTGGAGCAGGGAATCACGGTAATAGACATCGCCTGATACATCGGTAAAACGCAAAGCCGGCAGATTCAGCCGTTCCATATGGAGGCGGCCCCGCGCTTCCGGCTGGTCCAGCGGTCCTGTAGCGTGAAATGTCAGCGTCATCTGGTCGTGGATGTTATCGCCAAAGCCCAGGGAAGATGGATCTACGTTAACGATATCCGTGTGCAGATCTATCGTAGGGATTTTAGTAGTCAGGTCGATTTTTCCCTTGATGGCGATGCCGTCGCCTACGGCCGTGCCGGCAAACCGTCCGGTAGAGACCTGGATATCCGCCCGTTTTCCCGTATATACGCCGATATGGGCATTGACGCTTTCCATGATGTAATGGCGGCTCATGTGATACGATTCCAGCTGGCAGTTGTGTAGATCCAGAGAGGCATGGAGCTTCTGGCCATTCCAATTAATATTGCGGATGCGGTCCTGAAAGGAACGGGGCTGTTTTTTTTCTGTGCCGTCCTTCTTTTCTTCATCCTGGGTCAGGATATCCAGGTGATTCTTTTCATCGAAGTATGCGACGATTGTCGCATCATTGAGGGTGATGTTGGTCAGTGTCGTCGATTTGATGGAACGGGTAATGATGTCCCAGGGACGTACGCTGAGACTACCGTCGGGAACGTAGAGAATGAGATGTCCGTCCGGGTCTTTCCAGACCAGATTGGTAAACTGGACATACCCTGTAATGTGCGGTGCCAGTGTTTCTACGGTAACGGTACCGCGGAGCATAGTCTGGCGGGCCATGGTGTGATTGAACAGGCGGGCTGCGCCGTGAATGGCTGCAAATACCAGAGCACAGAAGAGGACAGAACAGAAAATGAGGACAATCAGCGTCCGCTTCAGTGCCTTTTTATGCTGGCAGCACCCTTTCTTCACTGCATTGAATCCGTTCAATCTGGCTGCCTTCTCCGGACAGATGCCGGAGGTAATTGTATGATGGAATTCATGGTCCTCACCTCGTTGTAAGCATAGCATGGGACGCCCTTTTTTGCAATGCGGAAAGGAGTACACAATCCGGCCCCTTTATGGTATAGTAAATACGATATACTATAATAGAAAATGACGGGAGTGATATGAGATGATTCAGACGATTTATCTGGCAGGTGGCTGTTTCTGGGGTCTGCAGAAATTTTTAGATCAATTTGACGGTGTACAAGAAACGGAAACGGGGTATGCTAATGGCCGGACAGTAATGCCGACTTATGAAGACGTAAAATCCCAGCGGACCGGTCATACAGAAACAGTCAGGGTAACCTATGATGATGAAATATTGCCGACGGGACAATTGCTGGATTATTATTTTATGGTCATCGATCCGCTGTCGGTGAATAAGCAGGGGGAAGATGAAGGTATCAATTACCGGACGGGGATTTATTATGAAAACCCTGCCTTATTGACCGATATCCGCAAAGTCGTCAATCACGTAGCGGAAAAAGTGGGCCGTTCCCTGGCCGTCGAAGTGCTGCCGCTGCAGAATTTCTTCAAAGCAGAAGAATATCATCAGAAATATCTGGATAAAAATCCCGGCGGATACTGTCACATCAACCCGGCTATGATGCATATCCACGACCGGATTAAAAAAGGATAATTCCTGCCTGGACGTGAACATCCCGGTGTCCGTGCACGACACCGGGGCGTTCGGGGATTATGTTGGATGTTCTATCCTAAAACCGGACAAATGTCCGGCAGGGACAGGCTGATTACGGCAGGATGGCCTTTATGCGGGCGGCGTGGCTGATCATCTTTTTTCTGCTGTTCTTTGCGCTTGTATGCGGCCATATTCATTTCAAGGATTTTTTCCATATGCATGACATACATGGTATTCGCCCCCTCTTGCGAAATACGGTAATAAAAAAACATAAAGACACGATGTGGGATAGACATCGTCGTCTTTATGTTTGAACATATTATAAATTAAACGATTAACTTTGTCAATGATAAAATATTAAAATATCAAAGGAAATGTGGAATAATGATGAAAAAAGCAATGGCAAGCGACTTTGACAACACATTGTATTTTATGTTTCTCGATGAACCGTACCGCAAGGGAGACCGGGAATCCATCCGGGATTTCCAGCAAGCAGGCGGCTTGTTTGGCGTCAGTACAGGCCGGTCTCTCCGGGGCGTGCGTCAGGCGGCCGGGGACGATGTTCATTTTGATTTCTATATCCTGGCAACGGGGGCGTTGGTTCTCGATGGCAATTTGCAGGTACTTATGAAGAAAACCGTATCCCGGGACTGCGTCGAAGAAATATATGACCGCTACGGACGACGGGCGGATACGGTCATTCAGGCCAATGATACGGTTTATACGCTGACGCCGCCTAAATTCCCGGGGCAGACACGGATCATGTCCTTTGCCGATCTGGCAGGCAGTGACATCTACGGCATCTCTTTTTATGCTGGCAGTGATGAGGCAGCCCAGTCGATTGCCAGAGATATCCAGCATGAGTATGGAAATATACTGACTGCCTATGCCAATACGAGTGTTGTCGATGTCGTAGGGGCTGACTGCTCTAAGGGAACGGGACTTATGGCAGTCAGAGAGAAGCTGGCCATCTGTACGATGGGGGCCATCGGGGACTCGTATAATGATACGCCTATGCTCAAGGCAGCCGATGTTTCTTTTACTTTCTCTTATGCGCCAGAACCGGTACAGCAGGCGGCTACCCATATTGTCTCATCGGTCCGGGAAGCGCTGGCATATTTGTAAGAGAGGCGGATTGTTTTTTTCTGGACCATTTCGTATAATAGAAACGAATAATCTGTTTTAATATTTTGGGAAAAGAGGGAACGGATATGATATTTTTAAAAAATGACTATAGCCTGGGTGCGCATCCACAGGTCTTTCAGGCACTGGCTGATCAGAATCTGACGCCCAGCGACAGTTATAGCAATGATGCATTCTGTACAGAAACGACACAGCTCGTGCGCCAGATTACAGGGCAGCCTGATGCTGACGTGCATTTCATTGCCGGTGGTACGCTGACAAATCTGGTCTGCCTGGCTGCCTTTATGCGTCCCTATGAAGCGGTCATCGCTGCCGAATCATCTCATATCTATACCCATGAAACCGGTGCCATCGAAGCGACAGGCCACAAAGTGCTGCCCGTTCCGACGACGGACGGCAAAGTGTCTCCGGAAGACGTGGACAAAGTCGTTGCCTTCCACGATATGGAACAGATGGTACTGCCCCGGGTGGTCTACATTTCCGATACGACGGAAATGGGCGCTGTCTATACGCTGGATGAATTGAAGGCCTTGCGTGCATGCTGCGACCGCCATGGACTGTATCTGTATATTGACGGGGCACGCCTGGCTATGGCACTGGGCTCTTCCTATAATGATGTCACTCTTAAGGATATGGCGGCTCTGGCAGATGCCTTTTATTTTGGCGGTACGAAATGCGGTGCCCTTTTCGGCGAAATGGTGGTCATCGTCAACGATACGCTGAAACCGCATTTCCGTGCCATTATGCGGCAGAACGGAGCTCTTTTTGCCAAAGGGATGCTCCTGGGTATCCAGTTCCAGGCACTGTTACAAGATAACCTGTATACGAAACTGGGGTGTCAGGCAGATGCGATGGGACAGAAGCTGGCTCATGGCATTGGAGCGAAAGGATATGAATTTGCTTATACGCCGGTTTCCAATATGATATTCCCTGTCATGACACGCGAAAAGGCAGCGGAACTAGCTCAGAACGTCATGTTTGAAAAGTGGCTGGATAATGCCGATGGGACACAGACTATACGGTTCGTTACCAGCTGGGCTACGACGGAAGACGATATTGATGGCCTGCTGGCCTTATTGTAATTGCCGATGAAGACATTCAGATGTACGGGAGGATGGCATGATTTCTAAGGAAGAGTTATTGAAATTACAGAACGGCAGTGATGTCCGTGGTATCGCTATTGAAGGCATAGCAGGGGAGAAGGTCAATCTTCTGCCGGAAGCGGTAAACCGCATTACTGCCGGATTTGTCACATTTCTGGAAGACCGGCTGGGGAAAAAGGCAGATCAGCTGCAGATTGCTGTGGGTCATGATTCGCGCATATCGGCAGACAAGCTGAAGGACGCTCTGTTCCAGACACTGACGGCCATGGGCGTGACGGTATATGACTGTGGTCTGGCTTCGACGCCGGCCATGTTCATGTCCATCGTCTTCCCGCAGACGAATATGGACGGATCTATCATGATTACCGCAAGTCATCTGCCGTATAATCGTAACGGCCTGAAATTTTTTACGGAAAAAGGCGGGCTGGAAAAAGCGGAAATTACCGATGTCCTGACACGGGCCGGTTCTGAACCGGTACGCAGCGGTGACCTTGCAAAGGTACAGCCACTGGATATTATTTCCCTGTATACGGCTCATCTGCGCGGACTCATCTGTAAAGCGCTGGATACGGCTGGAAGTCAGCCTCTTTCGGGGATGCATATCATCGTCGATGCCGGCAATGGCAGTGGCGGATTCTTTGCCAGCCAGGTTCTGGCGCCGCTCGGGGCCGATACGACAGGGAGCCAGTTCCTCGAACCGGACGGCCATTTCCCGAACCATATTCCCAATCCGGAAAATGCCGAAGCTATGGCCAGTATCCGCCAGGCTGTCCTCAATAGTAAGGCTGATCTGGGGCTCATTTTCGATACGGACGTTGATCGTATGAGTGCCGTCCTTTCCGATGGAGAGACTGTGAGCCGCAATGCTTTGATTGCCATGATGGCGGCTATTCTGGCACCGGATTATCCGGGCAGTACCATTGTGACTGATTCCGTGACCAGTGATGAATTGACGACGTTCCTGCAGGATCATCTGCACCTCGTCCATCACCGGTACATGAGAGGTTATAAAAATGTCATCGATGAATGCATTCGTCTCAATCAAAAGGGCATCGTATCTCCTCTGGCTATTGAAACATCCGGTCATGGCGCTCTCAGTGAAAACTATTACCTCGATGACGGAGCCTATCTGGCTGTCAAACTGATCATTGCCGCTGCCCGTGCCCGGGCACAGGGAAGCAGTCTGGGCAGTCTTATCAAAGAGTTGGGAGAACCGGCAGAAAGCAAGGAATACCGCCTTAAAATTTCTGGCGAAAAGGCAGGAGACTTTGGAAAACAAGTTCTGGAAACCGTTGAAAAGCGGGCGGCTGCAGCCGGGATTGGCATTGCCAGCCCGTCTTATGAAGGCGTACGACTCCTGTTTCCCAATGGCTGGGCCCTGCTGCGCATGTCTCTCCATGATCCCAATATGCCTCTCAACGTAGAAAGCAGGGATGTGGGTGGCTGTCGCATGATTGCCAATCAGATACGTCCCTTGCTGGCAGGCTTTGACCGGCTGGACCTCCGCGTCCTTGACGATTGATGCCATGAAACTGGAACTCTTCTTTGCTATTCTCTTTGCCCTCATGGTGCTTCAGATTCTGGGTGCCAGGCTGCAGGTACGCCAATATCAGGCGGCAGTCCGGCGTCTGCGCCAGCGGGGGAATGTAGGGATAGGCGGCAGAAAAGGCCGTTTCGGTCCGGGATGCATCGTTCTCCTTGCCTGCAGTGGCGATGGAACTATCGTAGGTGCTGAAGTCATGCAGGGCATGACCATTTTCAGCCGCTTTCGTCCTGTACCGGACCTGTATGGACAATCGGTATATAATCTGAAGGAGGAATACGAATCCCTGCCTGATAAGCGGCGTCGTCACTATAAAGGCTATGAACAGGCTGTAGATGCGCTGATCCACCGCTTGTCTGATTCCGACGAAGGTTCTGCTGAACCTGCCCCTATACAAAATAGTAATTAATAAAAATTTTCCGTTAGTAGGTATTTTCTAAATTTTAATTTTATGATATACTAAGGGTGTAAAGAAAAAACTCATTCCTTGATTATATATTGTGCAGAAGGAGGCGCCCTTATGGTAGTAGAATCGGTAAAGAAAATCAGACATATAGCGTCGGAAGTATTTAAAGGTTATGCCAATAATACGACAGGCGGCTGTTGTGGCGTGTCGCTGCCGGAAGAACAACAACAGGAACTCAAACGTCTGAAAGAAGGCGCACAGGCAAAAAGAGCTGTCAAATGACAGCTCTTTTTAAGTACCGATGCTAAACGTACGTTCATGATACGATAAGTTTCTGAAAAAAACGTTATCAGGAGAACCTGGAAACAGGAATTGACAGGAAAGAACTGATACGATAAACTGGACATGATATAACGCACGACGGGGACACCACCTAAGGTGTCAGACGCCGTGCGTTTTTTTATATGATTGTGAGGTGTGTTCAATTGCATATTATACTCAATGGGAAACCTGATACCTGTGAAGAAACGAGTTTGTCAGCCCTGAAAGCGGCCCGCGGGTCGGGACGGGAAATTACCATCGTCAATGGATTTGCTACCAGTGAGGATCTGTCCCTTCAGGAAGGCGATGAAATTTACTTTATCCCAAAAGACCGGCTGCCACCCCGGGATGCGCTGGAAGCCATGATGTGCTCCCGGCATACGCCCCGGGTCCATCACAAAGTACATGCCGGACATGTCGCAATATGCGGCCTGGGAGGCCTTGGTTCCAATGCTGCCATTTATCTGGCCCGTACTGGTGTCGGCCATCTCCATCTGCTCGATTTCGATACCGTCGATGCCAGTAACCTGAACCGCCAGTCCTATATGATCCGTGATTTGGGAGCCTATAAGACCGATGCCCTGGAAAGGCAGATACGGGATATCAACCCGTTCATCGATGTCCGGACGGACTGCGTACGTCTCACCGAAGAAAACGCTCCCCGCCTTCTACAGGATGACTGGATCATCTGCGAAGCCTTTGACAATCCTGATGCCAAGACCATGCTGGTCTACACCATATTGGAACAATGCCCGGACAAATACATCGTTTCTGCATCGGGAATGGCAGGCTATGGAGACAGCAACGATATACAGACAAAAAAAATCACCAGTCACTTTTATATCTGTGGCGACCAGAAGCGCAATGCCCGGCCCGGAAGGGGCCTCATGGCTCCCCGTGTCGCCATCTGCGCAGCCCACGAAGCCAATCTCATCGTACAACTGCTCGTAGATGAGATGTAACAATAGAAAAATTTATTGTAATAAAAGCATTTCCTGTTGTGGGAAGTGCTTTTTTTGGAACATAGTTTAATTTTAATTGGGATACATACGGCCATCAATGCGGACCATGCAAATATTATTGATAGATACGCACCTTTAGTGTATAATCACTTGACTTTTGACGAAACTTTGTTTCAGTGAAACATATGATGTCTCAAAAATAAGAGGTGACACATTTTACGGTGGTATCAGAAAAGAGCAATTCCAAGAAATATAATATTTGTCTCGTTTCTCCCGATCCCAGTATTTCCCGTACGACAGAGCAGGTTGTTCAGGAATTGGGGGATGATTTGCGCTGTAACGTGATTATCATCGATGGGAATGTAAAAACAGCTGTTAGTCATGTGAAGCCCTATGTGGAGAAGGGAATCGATGCCATTATCAGCCGGGGCGGTACGGCTATAGCATTGACCAGAGCGTATTCTCAGATGCCGGTTATAGCTATCCAGATAGAAGCGACGGACATATTAAAAGCGATACAGGGCATTCCCGATGGCACAAAAATCGGCTTTATTAGCTATAGCGAAGTGATTTATCAATATCAGGCATTGGCCGAATTGATGGGAGTTCACAAAATCACCTTTTTCCGTTTGTTTCATTTGGGAGATGAAGATACAGTTATTGAACAATATGTCCGGGATGCATGGAAACAAGGAATAGAAGTACTTATAGGGAGTATTCATGTACGGGAATATGCAAAGAAATATAATTTGCGTTTTGTCTTTTTAGAATCTGGTAAGGGGGCTATTTTACGTGCTATACGGGAAGCAGCGTCTACCATATTGGTTCGCTGTCAGGACCGTGATGAATTTAAGCTGATTTCCAATATAGTAGACTATACGTTTACTGGTACGGCTGTTTTTGACAGCCGGGGGAGGTTACAGAAGTGGAATCCTGCTTTTGCATCCATGTTCGCCGGCGAATCCGGGACGGACTGGAAAGTCCGGATCCCCCTCATTTTTTCTTCCAGCCGCCTGCAAAAGGTTTTAGATGGCTCTGTCCCTGGTGGTGGGGAAATTCTCCGTACAGAAGAACGGGATTATGCTGTCACCTGGCAGCCCGTCTGGGAAGGGGCCCAGCTGGTGCGGGCCATTGCCTTCGTTCAGCCAGTGGAGCAGGTGCAATCTTACGCGCAGTCTATCCGCAAAAAGCAGCATGGGGAAGGATTGATTGCCTATTATACACTGGATGATATGATTGGAAAATCTCTGGCCATCCGGCAGGTCAAAAGAGAGATTTTGAAATATGCCGGTACTCATTCCAACGTTTTGATTACCGGTGAATCGGGAACAGGGAAAGAAATGATTGCCCAGGCGATTCATAATCTGAGTCAGTGCAGTAAAGGACCTTTTGTGGCCATCAACTGTGGAGCTTTTACGGAAAGCCTGTTAGAGAGTGAATTGTTTGGGTATGAAGAAGGTACATTTACCGGTGCCCAAAAAGGCGGTAAAGCCGGTGTTTTTGAATTAGCTGATGGGGGGACACTGTTTCTGGACGAAATCGGGGACATGCCTTATATTTTGCAAAACCGCCTGCTCCGTGTTCTTCAGGAAAAGGCTGTCATGCGTGTAGGTGGCAGCAAAGTGATTCCTGTTAATGTCCGGATTATTGCAGCTACCAATCAGGAGCTGGAAAAGGCTATTGAAGAAAAGAAGTTCCGCCTGGATCTGTACTATCGTCTGGATGTGCTGCGTATCCGCGTACCGGCATTGCGGGAACGGGATGGAGATATTTCATTACTGGCCCGAATTTTCCTGGCTAATCTCAATAAAGAGTATGGCCGGAACAAAGAATTTGACAAAGATGTGCTGCATTATTTAACGACCCTTCCATGGCCGGGGAATATACGGCAATTAAATAATATAGTAGAGAGAATGGTGTTATTATCTGAAGGCAGAATCATCACTATGAATGATGCGGCAGAAGCGTTGGAACTGGGACATAATCCAGAAAAAGGAGCGTCTAAAAAAATTGATACAGAGCAAATAGAAGGTCTGCTCAGCGAAGGTAAGAGCTATGCAGAAATAGCGGAACTCCTGGGGGTCAGCCGCTCTACTTTATGGAGATACAGGCGCAAGAAAAAGTGAAGTATGCCGGTAATCAATCAGAAAGGAACTGAATATGGACTATAAAGTATGTGTCGTTGCGCCTAATGAGCATATTTCTCATACAGTACATGAGCTGGTGGAAGAACTAAAACACGAACTGCAGGGAAAAATTATCATCGTAAACGGAGATATGGAAAATGGTGTCCGCAATGCTAAAAGCGTCATTGAACGGGGTGTGGATGCTATCATCAGCCGTGGAGGAACAGCGTATTTATTATCACAGGTATATACCCGTGTTCCGGTTATTGCCATTCAAATCGACGCGTTGGATATATTAAAAACAGTACGCCGTATCGGTGAAGATAAACATATTGGGTTCATCAGTTATAGCAATGTCATTTATCAATACCAGGCAATGGCTGAAGTGCTGGGTGTCAATAAAATACCCTATTTTCAATTTGTCGATTACGGGGAAGAATATCGGATTGAACAATTTGTACAGGAGGCGAAAGAATGTGGTGTAGATATATTGATTGGCGGTGCCCATGTACAGGATTATGCGAAAAAGTATGGCATATCCTCTGTCTTTCTGGAATCAGGAAAGGATACGGTCCTGAAAGCAATCCGTGAAGCGGAAACAGCTATTATAGTAAGGCGGAAAGAGCAGGAAAATTTAAAAATCATTAATGATATCGTCGATCATGCTTATATAGGTATCGTCGTATTTGATAAGCATTGCCATGTAAAAAAATGGAATACGACTTTTCTCTCTATGTTTCCACAACTTTTGCAATTTGGTACGGAGAATCTGGAAGAACAAATCAGACATATTTTTGTTGCATCTCAAATAAAGGATGTATTAAAAGGGAAAATTCCCGACATGGGTGAAGTACTGAGTATAGGAAACCGTACTTATGCACTCCGTTGGCATACCATTCTGGACAAATACCGAATTACCGGGGCTACAGCCTTTATACAGGAAACGGAAGAACTGCAGTCATATGCCCGGTCCATGCGGAAAAAATTACAAGAAAAGGGATTGGTGGCCCGGTATACATTAGATGATATCGTAGGCCGGTCTCTGGCGGTCAGAAAAGTCAAAAGAGAAGCATTGAAATATGCAGGCACTCGTTCGACCGTTCTAATCACGGGAGAATCAGGTACAGGCAAAGAGATGCTGGCCCAAGCTATCCATAATTTGAGCGACCGCCGTCACGGACCCTTTGTAGCTATCAATTGTGGTGCTTTTACGGAAAGTTTACTAGAAAGTGAAATATTTGGATACGAAGAAGGGACATTTACCGGTGCAAGAAAAGGTGGGAAAGCCGGTGTTTTTGAACTGGCTGATGGGGGGACACTGTTTCTGGATGAAATCGGGGACATGCCCTACGTTTTGCAAAACCGGCTGCTCCGGGTCCTTCAGGAAAAGGCTGTCATGCGTGTAGGTGGCAGCAAAGTCATTCCTGTTGATGTCCGGATCATTGCGGCTACGAATCAGAAACTGGAACAGGCTGTGGAAGAAAAGAAATTCCGCCTTGATTTATTTTATCGCCTGGATGTACTTCGCATACGAATGCCGGCATTATGGGAACGAACCGGTGACATTCCTTTGTTGTCCCGTGTATTCCTTGCTAGTCTGAATCAAAAATACAAAACAGAGAAATCCTTTGCTCCGGAAGTTCTGCGGTTTTTAAATAGTCAGGAATGGCCGGGTAATGTCAGGCAGTTGATGAATACGATTGAACGGATGGTACTGCTTTCTGATGGATATACTATTACGTTACAAAATGTACAAGGAGTATTAGATGTCGTGCCGGATAAAGAGGCGAGTGAAGAGCATATCACACTGAATAAGATAAGAAAATTATCGAAGGAAGGGAAGACGTATAGCCAGATTGCTTCTATATTAGGCATCAGCCGCTCAACATTATGGAGATTCCGGCAAAAAGAAAAAATATGATTGAAAGATAATCGATAAATAAACCGTTACATGTTTTATGCAACGGTTTGTTTGTTTCATAGATGTCTCTTTGAACCATTACCTAATAGCATGACATACTTGCCAATGCGATAAAATGCGTATTTTTTCACATAGATATAGTTGGTATGAATATTTCATATAAATTATCGATTGCATTGTGAATGCGCAAGATACACTAAAGGAGGAGTACTGTTATGATTAATGCAATGATTATCGATGAAAAAGACAACGTTGCTGTCGTCATCGAACCGGTAAAGAAAGGGGATACGGTTTCTTATGTGGACAAAAACAAGAAGACCGTTTCTTTTACTGCTGTAGAAGACATCCAGATTTATCACAAAATCGCTATCAAGGATATCCCTGCTGATGAACCAGTTGTTAAGTATGGTGAACATATCGGCCATGCTGCACGGGATATCAAACAAGGCGAACATGTACACGAACACAATGTCAAAGCCGTTCGTGAAAATTTGGGCTAAGAGGAGGAAATCATAATGAAATTTTGGGGTTATAAACGTCCGGATGGACGCGTAGGTATCCGTAACTATGTATTAATTCTGCCGGCCAGTGTCTGTGCTTCTGATACGACCCGGATTATCGCTTCCCAGGTTAATGGCGCCGTTACCTTCAACAATCAGAACGGCTGTTCCCAGGTACCGCCTGATCAGCAGTTTACGATGGACGTAGAAGCCGGCTATGCTGCCAACCCGAACGTCTATGGTACGGTCGTCGTTTCTCTGGGCTGCGAAAACTGTCAGATGGACCTGGTAGTCAAAGCTATCCAGGAACGGACGAACAAGCCGCTCAAACAGGTCATTATCCAGGAAGAAGGCGGTACGCTGAAAGCTATCGACAAAGCGGTCCGCTATGCCAAGGAAATGGTACAGGAAGCCAGCATGCTGCGCCGTGAAGAATGCGACATGAGCAAACTCATCGTCGGTACCGAATGCGGCGGTTCCGACCCGACATCGGGCCTGGCTGCCAATCCGACTATCGGCGAACTGAGCGATCGTCTCGTTGACCTCGGTGCTACGTCTATCCTGAGCGAAACGACGGAATTCATCGGTGCTGAACATATCCTTGCCCGCCGTGGTAAAGATGAAAAAGTAAAAGAACAGATCCTCGGTATCGTACACCGTTATGAACATGCCCTGCAGCTCGTCGGCGAAGAAGTCCGCGAAGGCAATCCGAGCCCGGGCAATAAAGCCGGTGGTCTGACGACGCTGGAAGAAAAATCGCTGGGATGCATCCATAAAGGTGGCCATCGCACGATTCAGGCTGTATATGACTACGGCAAACAGGTCGATACGACAGGCCTGGTCATCATGGATACTCCGGGGAACGACCCGTCTTCTGTAGCCGGCATGGTAGCAGGCGGCTGCCAGGTATGCGTATTCTCTACGGGCCGTGGCACACCGACAGGCAATCCGATCGTACCGGTCATCAAAATCACGGGTAACAAAATTACATTCCAGAACATGGAAGACAATATCGATTATGATGCCAGCCCGGTTATCTATGGCAAAAAGACCATGGGTGAACAGGGCGATGAACTCCTGGCTATGACTATGGAAGTTGTCAATGGCAAACAGACTAAAGCAGAATCTCTGGGCTATACGGAAATGGCTATTGCCCGTGTCTGCAACTACGTCTGATATCACTATCAAATCAGGCAGAATGAAGTAGAGAAGGGCCTGTCCAACAGGCCCTTCATACTGGATATGATGAATTCATTAGAGGAGAATAGCTATGATTAAGGATTTCTTAAATAAAGTGCCTGCCGGCATGATGGTTGTTCCCATGCTGATTTCGGCTTTTATTAATACTTTTTTCCCGGACTTATTTAAAATCGGCGGCTTTACCCAGGCCGTATTTACCACAGCTGGTACGGCTGGCATCATCGGTGCCCAGCTGGTCTGCATGGGTGCCCAGCTCCGTGTCACCGAATTATTTGCCGTTGTGCGCCGTGGCGGGACGTTATTGATTTCTAAATTCCTCATTGGTGCTGCCATTGGCATTTTTGTTGGTAAAGTATTTGGTATGGATGGTATCCTCGGTCTGACGACACTGGCTATCATCAGTGCCGTTACGAATAGTAATGGTTCCCTCTATCTGGCTCTCATGTGCACCTATGGTGATGAAGTAGACCAGACCTCTATGAGCCTTCTGTCTATCAATGATGGCCCGTTCCTGACGCTGGTAGCTCTCGGCGCTTCTGGCATGGCCAACGTTCCGTTTATCGCTCTGATTGCTGTTTTAGGACCTATCATCTTCGGTATGATCCTTGGCAACCTCGATAAGAAGATGACCGAATTCCTGGCTCCTGGCGTTACTATGCTGATTCCTTTCGTCGGTATCTGCCTCGGTGCCGGTATCAATATCTCGGCTATCGTAACAGGCGGTGCATCTGGTATTCTTCTCGGTATCATTACCATCTGCATCAGCGGCCCGTTCGTCGTCTTCTGCGACCGCATGATCAACCGTCGTCCCGGGTATGCTGGCTGGGCTGTTACGACGACGGCAGGCAATGCTATTGCCGTTCCTGCTATGGTAGCAGCTGTTGACCCGACCTGGGCCCCTTATGTAGCCATTGCAACGACGCAGGTAGCAGCATCTACTGTACTTACAGCTATTTGCATTCCCTTTATCACCAGCTGGTGGGCAAAAAAATATGGTTGTCCACAAATTCCCTTGAAAAAAGAGGAACCCAAACCAGCAGAATCGTAAGTTTCTTATGATAGAATACAGTAATCTGTATTACTATAAACTATGCATTATACCACTAAGAAAAAACCGCAGTGTGAAGCAATTTTGTTTCACGCTGCGGTTTTTTCTTTAGAGTTAAACGGGACGTTCATAGGTATATTGAAACGTTTGTTCGCATATGATATAATAAAACAGAACAAATGTTCTTACACAAGGGGCGAAACAATGGGACGGACCTATGTTGCCATAGATTTGAAATCTTTTTATGCTTCTGTTGAATGCCGGGAGAGAGGGCTGGATCCCCTGACGACGTATCTGGTGGTAGCGGATCAGAGCCGTACCGATAAGACCATCTGCCTTGCCGTGTCGCCGGCTTTGAAGAGCTGGGGCATTCCCAGTAGGCCGCGGCTTTTTGAGGTCATACGGGCTGTTCAGGACATCAATGTCCGGCGAAAGGTAAAGCTGGGAAGAGGGTTTACGACGGTATCGTATGATGACCGGGATGTGCGGGCCCATCCCGATGTAGGCCTGGTATATCACATTGCCCGGCCGCGGATGGCGTTATATTTGCAGTACAGTACGAAAATTTATGGTATGTATCTTCGCTATGTGGCACCGGAAGATATCCATGTATATTCTATTGACGAAGTATTGATGGATGTGACGGCGTATCTGAGCTTGTATGGCATGACGGCCCGGGAGCTGGCAGAACGCATGGTACAGGATGTACTGCAGGAGACGGGAATTACGGCGACGGTAGGAATCGGAACCAATCTCTACCTGGCTAAGGTGGCGATGGATATCATGGCTAAGCATCTGCCCGGTGATTCCCATGGAATGCGCATTGCCAGTCTCGATGAAATTTCATACCGGCAGTTTTTGTGGCAGCACCGGCCTCTGACAGATTTCTGGCGTATCGGTCGGGGAATTGCGCAGAAGCTGGAAGAAAACGGACTATATACGATGAAAGACATTGCCCGGATTTCCCGGAAAGAGGAAGCATTTCTTTATAAATTGTTTGGCATTCAGGCAGAGCTTCTCATTGATCACAGCTGGGGATACGAGCCTTGTACGATAGAGGACATCAAACGATGGCGTCCCCAGAAACATAGTGTGGGTTCGGGACAGGTACTGCATCATCCGTATGATACGGAGAAAGCCCGCCTTATTGTCTGGGAAATGGCCGAAGCCCTGTCGCTGGAACTGGTAGACAAGGGGCTGGTGACAGAGATGCTGGTCCTGACTATTGGCTATGACCGGATCAGCCTAAAACAGGATAGGGCCTATACGGGGGATATTGTCCATGATTCCTATGGAAGAGCTGTACCCAAACATGCCCATGGTACGATACATCTGGGAGTACAAACCACTTCGACCAGACTGATTACTGAAGGAGCCGTACGTTTGTATGACCGGATTATCGAACCTCGATTATGGGTCCGACGCGTTTGTTTGACGGCTGAACATGTCAGGGATGAACGGGGTGCGTTGTATGAAATGGATACGCTGTTTGATAGTCCATCGGGGATGACCAGAGAAGAATCGGAGCGGGAACGGCGGCAGCAGCATGCGATTTTGCATATCCAGAAACGATTTGGGAAAAATGCCATCATCAAAGGACGGAATCTGGAAGAAGGAGCGACGACAAGAGACCGGAATGAACAGATAGGAGGGCATCGCGCGTGAGCGAAGAAGACGAATTATGGAGCTACCCATATGAGGGGGTGCGCTGTCATCGCCACATGTCCCGACAGGCGCGGGCAGCCCAGTTTGCTCCCTTTGCTGCATTGGAAGGGTATGAAGAGGCAGTAGCGGAGGCATCGCGATATACGGAAGATAAACCGGAATTCTCTGAAGAACAGCGGCAGGAACTGGACCAAATCTGGCAGAGTTTATGCAGACGGGGATTAGAATATTCCTGCCTGCGCATCACGTATTTTCAAGAGGATTTACGAAAACACGGCGGTATATGGCGTACGGCCATCGTGCAGTGCAAGAAACTGGACCGTATCAAACGGTGTCTGATTACCAGGGAAGGGCAGAAAATCCCTTTGGACTGCATCTATCAGGTCGGCCTGGCATGACAGGCATATCCTCGTAAAAAAACAAAAAAATCTCCAGACCCGAAAGTCTGGAGATTTCTATAAATCAGTGGTCGGAACGGCGAGATTTGAACTCGCGACCTCTTCCACCCCAAGGAAGCGCGCTACCAAGCTGCGCCACGTCCCGCTGACCTTTTAATTTTACTGAATTTGACAGCACTTGTCAAGGATATATTTCAAAATTATTTCCCCTGACATGAGAAATGGTGAACAGGGGTATGGGGGATAGAGACTTATACCCTTGTTTCGGTATAACTAATATGACATCATCAAACATTGACGGGTATCTATATAAATGATATAATCCATTACATAGATAAATATCTATGTAATGGAGGCGGTTTTATGGATATGATGGAGATTGCAAACATCAATAAAGCTCTCAGTAGTCCTGTCAGGCTGCAGATCATTGCCATGCTGGCTGATGGGGAACAGTGTGCCTGCCATATTCTGGAACGCTTTGAGATTACCCAGCCGACGCTGTCCCATCATATGCATGTCCTCTGTGACTGTCATCTGGTCCGGGACCGCAAACAAGGCCGCTGGCATTATTATGCTCTCGATGAAGAATGTATCCGTTGTCTGGCTTCGTTTTTTCAGGAACTCGTCCAACGGGAAAAGCGGGAAGGGCAGACACCTTGTGATGAATGCTGATAGGAGGAATATACTATGAATGAAATCGTAGAACAAGTCAAAGAATATTATGGTAAGGTGCTGGATGGAACGAAAGACCTCAAAACGAAAGCCTGCTGCTGTTCTTCCACGGGACTGCCTAAAGAAGTGCGGGAAGCGCTCAGCCTCATTGATGATGAAATCGTGACTCACTATTATGGCTGTGGGTCACCGATTCCTCCCCTGCTGGAGGGCATGACCGTACTGGATCTGGGATGCGGCACTGGCCGCGACGTTTACGTAGCCAGCAAACTGGTCGGCGAAAAAGGCCATGTCATCGGCGTTGATATGACCCAGGAACAGCTCGATATTGCCCTGCGCCATGAAGAAGAGCAGTACAAGCGCTTTGGGTACAGGGCCTCGAATGTGGAATTTAAAAAAGGCTACATTGAAGATTTGAAATCTCTGGGAATTGCTGATAATTCCATCGATGTGGTCATTTCCAACTGTGTCATCAATCTGTCACCGTACAAGCAACAGATATTTAACGAAATCTGGCGTGTCCTCAAACCGGGTGGTGAACTGTACTTTTCCGATGTCTTTACAGACCGCCGCATTCCCGATGAACTCTATGCCGACCCGGTACTGCACGGTGAATGCATCAGCGGTGCCATGTATTTTGAGGATTTCCGACGCATGTTAAATAAAGCGGGATTCATGGATTTCGTCTACATGTCTATCCGCAATTTTGACCTGGGGAATGAAGCGATTGAAGAAAAAGTCGGCTTTGCCCATTTTTCGGAACGGACGGTTCGGGTATTCAAACTGACTGATTTAGAAGATGCCTGCGAGGATTATGGTCAGGCAGCGGTGTACCGCGGTACGATCCCCAATCATCCCCATGCCTTTGATTTCGATATGAATAACCACTTCGTGACGGGAAAGCCCATGCTGGTCAGTGGCAATCTGGCCTCCATGCTTTCGGAAACGCGGTACGCTCCGGCCTTTACCGTCTACGGTGACCGGTCCGTCCATTTCGGTCCCTTTGGCGTTACTCCCGTGGCAGATGACGCCGGAGATAGTGGTTGCTGCTGTTAACAGAAGAGAGGAGTAGAATATACATGATTCAGCGTACGATTACGGTAGAAAAAGAAGCATGTATCCATTGTGGCTTGTGTATCCGGGACTGCGTAGCCACTTGTCTGGAATTTGACGAAGAAAAGATTCCCCGCTATCTGCCCGGAGGCGAACAGCGGTGCCTGGCCTGCCAGCATTGTATGCTCGTCTGCCCGAAAGGAGCTCTGTCCTTTGGCGGACTGCAACCGGAACAATGTGGTACTGTATCCTATGGGAATCATGAAGAGTTGCTGAAGCTGATAAAATCGCGGCGTAGCACCCGGGCTTATAAAAAAGAAGATTTGTCACAGGAACAGCTGGACAAACTTACGGAAATGCTGGCGTATGCGCCGACAGGGGTCAACGCGCCATCTGTTCGTTTTTCTCTGGTAGCGACGCGCAAAAAAATGGATAAAATCCGGAAGATTACATACGATTGCCTGAATACTGTTCGTGCCGATTCGCCTCTTTTTATCATAAAAGAAATGGCAGAAGCCAGCAAGCGGGCAGGGAAGGATCTGGTATACCGGGGAGCTCCGGCCTTAGTTGTCGCTTCTGTCGATACAAAAACGGCGGCATCGGTCTGCCAGACCGTCGATCCGGTCATTGCCTTATCGTACCTGGAACTTTATGCCGCCAGCCTGGGACTGGGCACGGTCTGGGACGGCATTGCCGTAGCACTGGCCCAGACATTTCCTGAAATCGAAGCGCAGTTCCAGATCCCCCAGGGATGCAAACTGAGCTTCCTGATGGCGCTGGGAATCCCGGACATTTCCTACCAGCGGACGCCCCAGAGGACAACCGACCGGATTACCATCATCCGATAACACTATTTTGATGAACTATGAAAAGAGCTGTCTTGCGGGGGCAGTTCTTTTTTGTATATAATGAGATTATAACAATAGTGAATATCAAATCATGATATATACGAAAGGGGATGTTGTTATGGAAAATGCTGTCATAGGGATTCTTATTCCCTTTGTTGGAACGTCTTTGGGAGCGGCCTGCGTCTATGCCATGAAGCAGGAATTGGACCGCCAGGTCCAAAGGGGGCTGACGGGCTTTGCGTCGGGTGTCATGATCGCTGCTTCAATCTGGAGTCTCCTGATTCCGGCCATGGAAGAATCGGCGCCGTTGGGGAAATTCGCTTTCGTGCCGGCTGTGGCCGGGTTCTGGCTGGGCATCTTCCTGCTCCTGACCCTGGACCGGCTGGTACCGCATCTGCACATGTACAGCGAGGAGGCTGAAGGGCCACACAGCCATTTGCAGCGGACGACGATGCTCGTTTTGGCCGTGGCGTTACACAATATCCCCGAGGGCATGGCTGTCGGTGTCGTCTATGCGGGTCTCCTGGCCGGTCAGACGGGTATCAGTACTGCCGGGGCATTGGCCTTGTCGCTGGGCATCGCTTTGCAAAACCTGCCCGAAGGGGCTATTATCTCCATGCCGCTCAAGGCCGCCGGTGTGGGCAGGCATAAAGCCTTTCTCGGAGGCGTCTTATCGGGCATCGTAGAACCCATCGGAGCGGCCCTGACCATCGCACTGACGGCCTTCATCGTTCCGGTCCTGCCTTATCTCCTCAGTCTGGCCGCCGGGGCCATGTGCTACGTCGTCGTCGAAGAACTCATTCCGGAAATGTCGGCTGGCGAACACTCCCATATGGGCGTCCTGTCCTTTGCCCTGGGATTCACACTGATGATGGCCCTGGATGTGGCCTTGTCGTGAGATGTTTTTCATGAAGGAAAAGAGGTATCAGTGTGAAAGTACGCATTACCGATGAATTAGCCCAGCAGATTGTCGATTCAGCCAAGGTAGTCGTCGGCTGGGACGTCAATTTTATTGACTGTCATGGGCAGATTATGGCCAGTACCGATGACAAGCGCATTGGGACGTATCACAAGGCCGGCCACGCCGCCGCCCGGACCGGTCAGGTCCAGACCGTACAGGATGACCGGCCGACAGATGGTGTCAGTAAGGGCGTCAATTATCCGATTATCATGGATGGACTGGTACTGGGTGTAGTCGGGATTACGGGAGAACCAGCTGTTGTCGGCCAGTATGGTTTTTTGCTGACGAAAATATGCGAGGTATTTCTCAAGGAATACCGGCTGAGCCAGGAGGTGTTCAGCGAAGAAGAACACCGCAGCCGTCAGGTCATGGCTCTGATTTATCATGACGAAGACATGGTGCAGCAGCTGGCTGAAGACCAGCCGGCATTGGCGGGCAGCCAGTATGTCGCAGTGGTGTTCCGCTGGCATGAAGGTACACGCCGGGCCGGGGATTTCCGCCAGAAGATGGCAGAGGATTGCCAAAGCCTGGGGATAACCTTATACACGTATATTTATCCCAGTACCGTTGTCGTGCTCATTCCCAGCAAGGTCTATCCGGATTGGGACCGGAAACTGCCACGCTGGAAAGAATGGTTCTACCCGGGCATTTTTGCAGGAATCGGGACAGAAGAATCATTTCACCGTATCCACGAATCGTACCGTTTTGCCAAAATGGCCTTGCAGTCGGCAGAGGACCGACAGATTTTCTGCGTTCATGCCGACGAGATGAAGTTAGCTTTCTTGCTGCAAAGCCTGGATGGCCCGATACGCCGCCGCTATCAGAAGGACATTTGTCAGCATTTGACAGAACGAGATATTCATCTGCTACAGGTCTATTACCAACAGAATTTATCCATACAGGAGACGGCGCGGATTCTCTGTATCCATAAAAATACTCTGCAATACCGGCTGAAACGGATTGGTGAGGCGACGGGGCTCAATCCGCGGGTATTCCACGATGCCGTGACGCTTTACATTGCTACCCTTCCATGGCTTTAAGCACAAAAATACGATATATTTTTGTGCTTTATAACATAGGAAGATCATCCTCTTTTTGCTACACTGTAGGCATAGAGAAATACAGTCTTACGAGTTCGCACATAGAGGAGAGAGTATCATGAAAGTCGTCGTAGCCATTGATTCCTTGAAAAATAGTCTGACTTCTGTTGAAGCTGGCCGGGCCATTGAAGCCGGTATCCGCAAAGCTTATGGCGGTCATCCCGTCCAGGTCATCGTCAAGCCCCTGGCTGACGGTGGGGAAGGAACCGTTGAAGCCCTCGTCGATGGACTGGGCGGACAGCTCCGCTATGTCGGTATCCAGGGACCTTTAGAGGAAGTTGTGTCCTGCCCGTATGGTTACCTGCCGGGAATGGAAGCGGCCGTCATTGAAATGGCCGGTGCAGCCGGACTGGGATTGGTGCCGGCAGAACAGCGCAATCCCCTGCACACGACGACGTATGGTGTCGGCCAGGTCATGGCGCAGGCCATGGAAGCCGGCATACGCCACTTCATTATCGGTCTGGGCGGCAGCTCGACCAGTGATTGCGGCGTCGGCATGCTCCAGGCTCTGGGTTATATTTTCTGCGATGATCAGGGAAAGCCGGTCGGCACAGGCGGACAGGAAGTAGGGCGCATTGCCTCTGTCGATGATTCCCGGGTCCTGCCGGCACTGAAAGACTGCACGTTCGACGTTGCCTGTGATGTGACCAATCCGTTATTCGGGAATTGGGGCGCTGCCTATATCTTCGGGCCTCAGAAAGGTGCGTCGCCACAGGATGTCAAAGTACTGGACGATGCCAGCCGGTCCTTTGCCGCCGTAACCCAGATGTATACCGGCCATGATTTCAGCCAGACCGCCGGTGCCGGCGCGGCTGGTGGCATGGGCTTTGCTTTCCTGGCGTATCTGCACGGACGTCTGCGCTCAGGAATCCAGATTGTCCTCGATTCCATCCGCCTGGCCGATGCTGTCAAAGATGCCGATTATGTCATCACTGGCGAAGGACGCCTCGATGCCCAGACGGCCATGGGTAAGGCCCCCATCGGCGTAGCGAAACTGGCCAAACAGTACGGCGCCAAAGTCATCGCTCTGGCAGGATGCACGACGGCTGATGCAGTCGAATGTAACCGGCAGGGTATCGATGCTTTCTTTTCTATCGTCGATAAAGCCATGCCGCTGGAAGAAGCCATGAATAAGGAAACGGCCCTGCGCAATATGACCAACACAGCGCAGCAGGTCTTTAACCTTATCCGTGCTGTCGGCTGACTTAAGATGTCCTAATTGTATAAATTCAAGGAGAATATAATATATATGCTGAAAAAAACAAAGATTGTCTGCACCTTAGGCCCAAGTTCCAATACTCCGGAAATTATCGAAAAGATGATTCAAGCCGGTATGAACGTTGCCCGTTTTAATTTCTCCCATGGTTCTCATGAAGAACATAAACAGCGCATCGACATGGTCCGCGCTGCCTCCCGGAAACTAGGCATCCCGGTTGCATTGCTCCTCGATACGAAAGGCCCGGAAATCCGCCTGGGCAAATTTAAGAATGGTTCGATCATGATGGAAGCCGGCAATGACTTTATCTTGACGGCCCGAGATGTAGATGGCGATGAAACCATTGCCTCCATGAACTATAAAGAATTACCGCGGGACGTCAAAGCCGGCGACCACATTCTCTTATCAGACGGTTTAGTCAACTTAGAAGTTGTCAGCGTCGAAGGCGAAGACATCCATACGAAGATTCTCAACAGCGGCAAGATGAGTAATCGCAAACGCGTTGCCGTACCGGGCATTGCTATTAATTTGCCAGCTGTTTCCGAAAGCGATGCCGACGATATAGAATTCGGCTGCCGTATGAACATGGACTGGATCGCAGCTTCCTTCATCCAGCGCGGCAAAGATGTCCTGACGATTCGCAAGATTTTGGAGAAACACGGCAGTCATATGAAGATTGTCTCTAAAATCGAATGTCAGACAGCTGTCAACAACATCGACGACATCATCAAGATGAGCGACGGTATCATGGTTGCCCGCGGTGACCTCGGCGTCGAAGTACCTGCTGAAGAAGTGCCGATGCTCCAGAAAGTCCTCATCCACAAATGCCAGACTGCGGGCAAGCCGGTCATTACGGCTACGCAGATGCTGGAATCTATGTGCAATTACCCGCGTCCGACCCGTGCCGAAACGAGCGACGTCGCCAATGCCATCTTCGACGGTACGGACGCCATCATGCTCAGCGGTGAAACGGCTGGCGGTCTCTATCCGGTAGAAGCTGTTGAAACCATGGCCCGCGTCGCTGTCTTTACGGAAAGCAACTTCACGCCGAAAGCATATGAAGACGCCAGTTCCGAATCGACGTCAACGACTGAATCCATCGGCAAGGCTGTCGTCAAGATTGCCAAAGACCTCCACGCTGCCGCTATCATCGCCTCGACCGAACGTGGCGGCACAGCTCAGATGATCTCTAAATTCCGTCCGGACTGCTCCCTTATAGCCGTATCGCCGCATGAAGCCATTGTCCGTCGATTGCAGCTCAACTGGGGCGTCCAGGCTGTTATCGGAAAAGAAGCCAGCGATACCGATGCTGTCGTCGATAACGCCATCTTTGCAGCTCTCGACAACGACCTCATCAAAGCCGGCGATCTTGTCGTTCTTACAGCCGGTGTTCCCGTTGCTACAGCCGGTTCGACCAATATGATCCGCGTACAGGTCGTTGGTGACGTCCTTCTCCGCGGTACCGGTATCGGCCGCAATTCCGCTATTGGAAAAGTCTGCATCGCTGAATCGAAAGAAGACCTGGAAAAGAACTTCAGCGACGGCTGCATTCTCGTCCTCCGTTCGGCTTGTGCTGACTTTGCAGACTATATGAAACGGGCCAGTGCCATCGTCTCTGAAGAAGCCGGACTCACCAGCGAATCGGCTATCGTCGCCATTACCCTTGGTATTCCGACTGTCGTCGGTGCAGCTCATGCCTCAGACACACTGGAAAACGGTGAAATTGTCACTGTAGATGCCAGCCGCGGCACCATTTTTCGCGGCGAAGCAAACGCACGGTAGTAAATAACCGGGGAGGGCTGATAATGAATCTGACAATCTTAGGGACGGGAAATGCGACGGTGACTCATTGTTATAATACGTGTTTTGTCCTCGATGAAGGTGATCAATACCTGCTCATCGATGGCGGCGGCGGGAACGGTCTCTTGCAGCAGCTGGAAAAGGCTCATTTGCGCTGGCGGGATATGCGGACGGTCTTTGTCACGCACAAGCACATGGACCATCTTCTGGGGATCCTCTGGCTCATGCGTATGATGTGCCAGTCCTGGCGGCGCGGGACCTACGATGGCGAAGCCATCATCTACGGTCACGAGGAAGTCGTTTCCCTGTTGCACGCGATGGGAAACGCCCTGCTGTCCTCGAAAGACAGTGCTTTCCTCGATGACCGCCTGCATTTCGTTACGGTATCCGATGGGGAGACACACCAGCTTATTGGCCACGACGTGACCTTTTTCGATATCCGCTCGACGAAGGCCAAGCAATTCGGCTTTTCCCTGCAGCTCTCTGATGGTAAACTGACCTGCTGTGGTGATGAACCGTATCAGCCTTGGGAAGAAGGCTATGTCCGGGACAGCAAATGGCTCCTTCACGAAGCCTTCTGCCTCGATGCTGAAGCGCATATCTTTCATCCCTATGAAAAGCACCATTCCACCGTCAAAGACGCCTGTGAAACGGCGGCCCGGATGGGGGTACAGAACTTGATTCTGTACCACACGGAAGACAAGGACCTGACCCATCGCCGCCAGCGTTACTATGATGAAGGACACCAATATTACCAGGGGAATCTGTACATTCCCGATGATTTGGAACTTTTTCGGAACCTGTAAAGAATTTATAAGAATACTATGATGAAAGCAGACCTCAGAGTCTGCTTTTTTGGTACGCCCGGAATGGGCGCACTTTAATGGGTGGAAGTCCTTGGGCCGTCTGGTAGAGGAAAGGCCATAGCCAAGAGCAAGGGTGCCCATCATCAAAATATTGTAAAATATCTCTTTTTGGGGATACTAATTGAAATATAATATTTAACAGAATATTTATTCATAAAACATAAGAATATAAAATAATTTAAAAACATATAAATATTAAAGAATATCAGCGCATAGATGGTGCGCTGATATTCTTTTTTTGCTATTTTGTATCAAATACAGTTCGATTTATTTTTGCAACTAAAAATCAAAATAAGTGAATATATAGTGCATAATGTACCGTTTTAACGTGAAAAATATCAGCATATTGTTATGATAAACTTATCCTAGTCTTACGAAAATATGAGAAAATATGTTGTGAAATAGAAATATAAATGATAAAATGAAACAAAACATATGTATGAGATAATAAAGTAAAATAAAATAAATTTACTTTATTAATGCATATTTATTTAAAAAAGGAGGTGATTAGATTGAATAGAATTTATAAGATTATATTCAATCGATCTAAAGGGCAATACCAGGTAGTTTCAGAACTGGCAAAAAATGGCGGGAAAGGATCTGCAAAATCGTTATTGAGAACGATTGTCGGTTATCGGGGGGGGTATTTACTAGAACGGTATTAACCGCGTTATTGATGTTTGGGAGTGCCTATAGTGTCCAGGCTGCGAGTGTCCATGACGGTGACTTGTTGAATGGTGGAACTAATATTACAGTAACGAAAGATGATGGAACCAATACGATTACTATATCGGCAGATGGTGTGGCGACCACTACAGAATTGAATACGGTAAAGGCTGTTGTACAGAAGAATCAGGATGATATTGCTGGAAACACTACAAAGATTAGTGGAAATACTGACAATATTACCGCTAACAGTACCGCAATAGCTAACAATAAGGCCGGAATCAGCCAGAATTCCAATGAAATCCAGCAAAATAAAACAGATATTGCAGTGAACAAAAAGGCAATTGCAACTAACAGCGGAAAAATCGACAATAATACGGCCGATATTACAGAGCTAAAAAATGTAAACTCTGCATTGGGACTAGACAAAACGAAACCGGGAATGAAGTACTTCCGTGCTAATTCTACAGGAGAAGACGCTGAGGCTGCGGGAAAAGATGCTGTTGCCATTGGAGTCAGTGCAAAAGCGAATGGTACAGGCTCGGTTGCGCTGGGCGATGATGCCCGGTCTGCTTCCTCGGCTGGAAACAGTATTTCCATTGGCCGGAAAGCTATCAGCGGCTCCTTTAATGGTATGACCGCTGACGGTGACAGTTCCACTGTGGTCATAGGCGGAGGAAAATCCAGCATATCTATCGGTGATGCGGCCAATGCCCGGGGAAATTCCTCTATTGCACTAGGTGATGGAGCGACAGTTTATAATGATGGGACCAATGCCCAGCTCAACAGCAGCAGCGTGGCAATTGGAACTGAGGCCAGTACGGTTGCTTCGAATCATGCAATTGCGATGGGCAATAACGCTGGTGTAACGAAAAATAGTCATAGTGCCGTGGCAGTGGGAGACAGTGCAAAGGCCGGTGCAGAAGGTGCTTTGGCCTTTGGCAAAAGTGCAGCTGCTTCCGGTGTAGACAGCATGGCAGCTGGAACAGAGGCTGCAGCGACTGGAGCAGATGCCCTTGCTATGGGTAAGAGTGCACAAGCTAGTGGGACCGATGCCGTTGCTATTGGGAACGGAGCCGCTGCTGGCAGCAGTGCTTCTGTGGTTTTAGGTAAAGATGCCAGTGCCAATGCCGTCCGGTCTGTCGTACTTGGTCCTGACGCAGGGGTAGGTATGGTAGGGGACGTATTAGGAGCAAAAGGATCCCATGTAGTCATTGGAGACGGTGCCGGCAACAATATTGACGGACAACAGAATATTGCAATTGGATATAAAGCAGGAAGTGATGTCAAAAGCGATCATAATGTAGCCATTGGCTCTGAAGCTGGGACAAATATCGGATCAGGCGGAAACACATCGGAAGGAAAAAATGTCTCCATTGGTTATCATGCCAATAAAAACGATTCCGCTGTATCACGGATTCAGTCTACGGCCCTGGGCAGTGAGACAAACGCTTCTGATGACGCTGTAGCCGTAGGCTATCAGGCCCAGGCGAATGGAAATGGATCTACGGCAGTTGGGTTTAACGCCCAGGCTGCAGATGCAGCCAGTGTGGCTTTAGGGCAGGGAGCACAGGCTTCTGGTGGGAATGTTGCCATCGGCAATGATTCCGTAGCGAATGCCGCTATGATCAGTGGTAATGGATATCTGACGGGGCAGGCAGCCCCTAAGACGGCTGTTTCAGTCGGCAGTGCATCGGCTTTGCGCCGCATCACCAATGTTGCTGATGGGGCACTGGATCAGGATGCCGTTACGGTGGCACAGCTCAAAAAATCAATCGACGCTACGGTAGCCCAGGTCAATGCCAATGTTTCTTCGGCAACGGCAAGTGGAGTATATTATGATACGGTCACTTCCGGAGATGGAGACAGCATTACTCTTCGGAATACTGATAACAAAGGAACAAAAATCCATAATGTCGCTGCAGGAACACTGGGGACCGATGCAGCCAATGTAGCCCAGGTCAATGAACTTGTGGATACGGCAAAGACCCATTACTATTCTGTAAAATCTACCAATCTGAATAACTATGACAACGATCTGGCTACGGGTGAGGATTCCATGGCAGCTGGCGTAAGTGCCAAAGCTTTAGGGGACAGAAGTGCTGCCCTGGGAAATAATACAGAAGCGCAGAGTCTTGGCAGTATCACAGTAGGAGCCGGCTATGAAAATCCTGATAACCCGGGCAGTCTGAAACAGACTCTGGCCATCAGTGGGTATCAATATAATACGGCAATTGGGGCTGGTGCGCAGGCTGCCGGAAATCATTCTCTGGCTATAGGGACTTTGGCAACCTCCTCTATAAAAAATGGTGGAAGCAGCGTAGATAAAGCTGTGGCCATTGGCTATTCTGCTGGCGTTTCTGATGACAAAGCCATCGCCATCGGCAGCGATGCCAAGAGCAACAGCAAAAGTGCTTCCGCTATGGGTGATACGGCTCAGGCACTGGCAGAAAATGCTCTCGCAGTGGGGACAAATGCACAGGCAGAAGGTGTTTCTTCTGGGGCAATCGGCACTAAAAACCGGGTTACGGGAGCAAATACCTATGTTTTGGGCAGCCAGAACAGTACGGCTGCAACAGGTACAGCTGCTGATGTAAGTGCTTCGAATTCGGGAATCTTTGGGAATGAAAACCGAATGGAAGGGGACAGCAATCGCATTGTTGGGAATCAAAACGTACTGAAAATGGAATCCCTTTCCAATAATCCTGCCAACCCGAAAACCTTTGAAAATATTTTTGTAACGGGCAATCAGAATATGGTTACCGGGGATCCGGATACAAGTACAGCAGGCGATGCGGGCAATGTATCTGATATCGTTATTACCGGTTCAAAAAACACCATCCGGGCCAAAAATCAGAAAAACAAGGATTTGACGGATATCCAAATCCTTGGCAGTCAGAATACCCTTGATGCCACGACTCAGAATACGGATTTGTCCAATACCCAGATTTTGGGCAGCCATGTAACAGCAACTTTGGGGAATTCCGTCTATCTTGGCAGTAATTCTGCTTATACTGTATCGGGAGCTACTACGAAAGGAAAGGATGCTTACAGCAGCAACGGAACCTATCAATATGCCGGGGGGACGCCTGCTGGTATTGTAACGGTGGGATCCGTGGGGAAAGAACGGCGCATCCAGAACGTTGCGGCTGGTCTGGTCAGTGTAAAGAGTACGGATGCTGTGAACGGAAGCCAGCTTTACAGCATGACGCGGCCTCTGCGGTTTGCCGGTGATAATTCGACTATTGGAACTGCTTCGGAAGCAGATGTCAATGTACTCCATCGCGGTTCTGATCAGGCTATGTCCCTTTTGGGTGGTGCTGACAGCAGCAATTTAAGTGATAATAATATTGGTGTAGTCGCTGATTCTGCCAATAATACGATGAACGTGAAACTGGCAAAAGATGTGGTTGGGCTGAACAGTATTACATCAAAAACGGTAAACGCTGAGACGGTAAAAGCCGGAGATACAACGATAAACAATCAGGGAGTGACCATAACTGGCGGACCTTCTGTGACCAAGGAAGGAATCAATGCGAACGGCACGAAAATTACTAATGTGGCTGCTGGTACAGTGGATACAGATGCTGTCAACGTAAGTCAGTTGACGAAACAATCTGCTGATTTAACGGAAAAAGGGTTCGGATTAAAGGATCAGGATGGGAATATCGTCCACAAGTCTCTGGGAGAGGATATTGAAGTTACCGGGGACGGCAAAAATATTTCTACGAAAGTGGAAAACGGAACGATGAAAGTGGTCCTGAACGATGATTTAAACGTGAACAGTGTGACGACCACCGACGCAGACGGAAATCAGACCATGACCCAGGGAAGCGGCATGACCATTACGAATAAAGACGGAAATAAGACAGTCATTGATGCCAGCGGTATTACGATTACTCCGAAAAATCCTGCAGCCGGGACTTCAGCAGTTTCTTTGACAGAAAAGGGGCTGGATAATGGTGGCAATCAGATTCACAATGTGGCTGCCGGTACTGCTGGAACGGATGCGGTGAATGTCAGCCAGCTGAAAGATGAAATTGCCAAGAACGCCACTAAATTAGTAGACGGAAAAAATACTACCGTTACTGGCACTGGTAAAGCAGAAAATCCGTACATGGTTAATGTCAATGACAATCTCAACCTGGGTGAAAATGGCGAAAATGGCAAAGACGGTTCCATCGGTGTGGCTGGCAAAGATGGCTCAGTTGTTACCATCAATGGGAAAGATGGCTCTATCGGAATGAATGGAAAAGACGGAAAAGATGGACTTACCATGAAATCGGCCAAGGGCCAGGATGGCGTGGATGGTATTAATGGTGCCGATGGTATGACCCGGATTGTCTACGAAGATGATGCACAAGTCGCCCATGAAGTTGCCACGCTCGATGATGGACTGAAGTTTGCTGGAAATACAGGATCTGTAGCTAAAAAACTGAACAGCACCATGACAATCAAAGGAAATGGCACAAAAGCAGATACGGAATACGATGCTTCCAACATCAAGACTGTAGTGGATGCAGATGGAAACCTGGTTATCGGACTGGATAAGAATCTGAAAGCAGATACGGTTACCGTGGGCGGTCAGGGCAAAGACGGCGCTGATGGCATCAATGGAGCTATGGGGGTAAAAGGTGCCGATGGCAAAGATGGGGTTACCATTTCTTCTGTAGGTAAAGACGGAACCAATGGCACGGATGGTCATATTGGCATCAATGGCAAGGACGGTGCTTCTGCTGACATCCATGTTGTCAAAGGTGCGAATGGAGTAGATGGCACCGATGGTTACAATGGTACTGGCGGTATCGACCGGATTGTCTATGAAGATCACAATGGGAATACCCAGACGGTTGCCACGATGAATGACGGCATGAAATATGGTGGCGATGTAGGGAATGTAATCAATAAAAAACTCAATGGTCAGGTAAATGTAGTCGGGGGCATTACGGATTCCTCCAGACTGACAACGGAAGACAATATCGGAGTGGTATCTGATGGCATCGATAACCTGAAAGTGCGCCTTTCAAAAGATTTAAAAGGACTGGATACGGTTACGACGAAGACCGTTACAGCAGATACGGGGAATATCACGACGGTAAATGCCAGCACTGTCAACGTGGGAGACACTACCGTAACGACGGGAGGGATGACAATCCAGAATGGTTCTGCCGGTCAGGATGTTACCCTTAATAAAGACGGGTTGAATAATGGCGGAAATAAGATTACCCATGTAGCTCCTGGAGATATTTCATCGACCAGTACTGATGCCGTAAACGGGAGTCAGTTATACCGGGCGGAAACACGGATCAGTAAATTGGGAGATCAGGTGAACCGCGTCGGTGCCGGTGCTGCAGCTCTGGCAGGACTGCATCCATTGGATTTTGATCCCGATGATAAATGGGACTTTGCTGTTGGCTACGGTAATTACAAAGATGCCCATGCCGTAGCTGTCGGGGCATTTTACCGGCCCAATGAGGATACGATGTTCAGCGTAGGTGGATCCTTCAGCGGAGGAGAAAACATGGTGAATGCAGGCGTTAGTTGGAAGTTTGGTCAAAAGAACCATGTATCCCGCTCTCGTGTTTCTATGGCAAGGGACATGCTGGCCATGAAAGCCCAAATAGAAGTGCTCACTAAAAAACTGGCTGCTTATGAATCGGGGCAAAATGTCAAAGCTGTTCCCAATCCAGCCAATAGCATGATGTTCCCCGATGTACCTGAAAACCACTGGGCCTACCAATACGTGAAAACATTGGCTGAACGGGGGTATTTACAAGGATATCCGGATGGAGAATTTAAGGGCGACCGGGCCATGACCCGTTATGAATATGCCGCAATTATTTATCGGGCTTTGCAGAATGGAGCACCTTCCGATGGTGATATGGCTCGCTCTGTAGATGAGTTTGGACCTGAATTGGTTAAAGTGCAAAATATTGACCGCTTCCGCGTAGATCGTATTTCCGGCAAGGACAATGACCGGCATAAGGTAGAACGCGTCCGTATTAATGATAAAGACAATGAAGCTCAGAATGATTATCGTGATGTATATGGATCACATATCCAGAAATCACAAGAAACAGTAAGATAGGTAAAAAGAATGGGGCTAAATGATATGCTTCCCCTATGATGACAGTTTTATTTTTTTACTGTCTCTCATAGGGCGAGCATATCAAAAACTCATTTTGTTACAGACCCCAATTTG
>NZ_DGXL01000008.1:0-25792 GCF_002395615.1 Megasphaera sp. UBA4233
TAGCTCAGTCGGTAGAGCAATCGGCTGTTAACCGATTTGTCGTAGGTTCGAGTCCTACTTGAGGAGCCATACAGGGGTATCGCCAAGCGGTAAGGCAACGGACTCTGACTCCGTCATCCGTAGGTTCGAATCCTACTACCCCTGCCAAATATGATCCACTAGCTCAGTTGGCAGAGCACCTGACTTTTAATCAGGGTGTCCCGAGTTCGAATCTCGGGTGGATCACCATAATTTTTCTTTGCATGGCCCCTTGGTCAAGTGGTTAAGACACCGCCCTTTCACGGCGTGAACGTGGGTTCAAATCCCGCAGGGGTCACCATTTTTATGGGCGATTAGCTCAGCTGGGAGAGCGCCTGCCTTACAAGCAGGATGTCAGCGGTTCAAGCCCGTTATCGCCCACCAGGTTACAGCACATCCGGCAGGATGTGCTGTTTTGCTATATATACGGACACCATGACGTTAGGAGAGATGATATGAGAACAGAAACCGGGGTAGTAGAAAAGATACTGCCAGACCATATGGTACTAATTAAAGCAAGCCGGACGAGCCTTTTTTCGCGCCATGCGTCGTCTATTGGCAATGCCACGGCTCCCATTGAGGTACGCAATGAAATCGGAGCTGAAAAAGGAGATTTCGTCGAATTCGCCCTGCCGGAACGAAATATCGCCCTCGGTGGATTTATCGGCTTTGGCATCCCCATGCTGATTGTCCTCCTGAGTATTATTGTCCTGTATACCCAGGGACCGTCGTGGGGATTATCGGAAAATGGTTCGGCTGCAGCCGGATTCATTGGCGGCCTTATCCTAGCATTCATCGTTATGAAAATTTTGAATAAAGCCTGGAAAGGACACCGTTCAGAAGCCTCCATTCTCCGTATCATCCGCCCTGATGCGGAAGAAGGACAGGGGGAATCTCCGCAGGGGTAAGCTGCTTTTGGCGATATAAAAATAATTTTCGATACTTTTAAAAGGGAAAAAAGCTCACAAAGCCTATTCTGGAAGGCTTTGTGAGCTTTTTTTGTTTGGCTTTCATACGTGCTATATTTTTCTCATCTAACTAATTCATTACCTTTTGACTTCTTATTGCACCTTCTTTTTTATTGCAATGGTTATTTAAATATTGTATAAGCGTTATTTGCATCTTAGTGTAAACTAACCCTTTTTGCATTGAGCTTGACGGGATGACAAATATAACGTTAAAATAAAAAATAGTAAAAATATTCCAATGTAGTCACTATAGGAGGGAAGATGGATGGATATCAATGACTTC
Source organism: Megasphaera sp. UBA4233 (assembly GCF_002395615.1). NCBI lineage: Bacteria > Bacillati > Bacillota > Negativicutes > Veillonellales > Veillonellaceae > Megasphaera > Megasphaera sp. UBA4233. The sequence continues at coordinate 1,270 of NZ_DGXL01000008.1, forward strand.
AAAGGAATAGAGGCCAGTTTTTTAGACTATAAAGTTTCGTTAGAAGCAAACAAACCTAAAAGTTGGCTAAAATCAGTTTCTGCATTTGCCAATACTAAAGGAGGGCATATTTTATTTGGAATAACTGACGGTGACCATGAAGCAATTGGCTTAGATGATGCTCAAGGAACTGCCAGCAAGATTTCGGAATTTCTTTCAACTCGGATTAGCCCTATGGTTAATTATACATTAATAACATTTTCTAGCCATCGAGAAGGTAAGTATTGTCTTGATTTGGCTATCTTTCCAGGACCCAATTATCCGTACTATTATATTCACGAGCATACAAGAGAATGCTATGTCCGACGTGGCGATAGATCTGAATTGGCAACTACCTTAGAACTTAATATCCTGATTCTAAAGGGAATGAATCAAACTTATGATGCGTTGCCTACTTCTTATCAAGTGAGTGATGTTAGTTTTACTTTACTAGGAGCGACTTTAAAAAGAGAGACGGGCGAAGAATTTAATTTATCTCAAGATCCTATTTCTATGGGATTAATGACGGAAGCTGGTAAAGTGACAAATGCTGGATTATTGCTTTGTGATCAAGGAATTTTAAAACAATCGCGTGTTGTTTGTACTCATTGGAAAGGGATAACAAAAGGGTCTGTTGAAGGTGATGCACTAGATGATGAAGAATTTTCTGGAGCGAGTCTAATTACTCTTCTTAACAATGCAGAATCATTTATACGAAATAATTCGAAAAATCCTTGGACAATACGGGGAACGCATAGGGAAGAGAAGAGTGATTATCCGTTTAAAGCGGTTCGTGAAGTTTTAGTTAATGCCTTGATTCATCGGGACTATCAAAAATATCGGTTCGGAAATACATGTCGATATGTATGATGATCGACTGGATATCTCGTCCCCTGGAGGAATGATGAATGGAAGTCGTATTCAAGATTTAGATTTAAAAATGATTCCGTCCATGAGAAGAAATGAAATTATATCTGATATTTTTGGCCGACTGCATTATATGGATCGCAGAGGTAGTGGCATACGCCGGGTTATGAATTCATATGCAGATTTTGATATAAAGCCAATATTTTATTCCAATGAATATTTTTTCCTTGTTTCACTGCCTAACAGGGGAAATGAGTTGCGAAGTGGAACGAAATCAAATAAAACGCAACTTACTCCGGATAAAACGCAACTTACTCCGGATAAAACGCAACTTACTCCGGATAAAACGCAACTTACCGACTTAAAAATCATTATACAAACAAGAGCGGCTAAAAGCTTTCGAAAAGACACGTTAAAAAAGATTATCAATTTATTGGAAATTTATGAATTCGCCTACCCTTTTAACCGGCAGATTGTGGCAACTCAATTTGGAATCAGTCAAAATGCGGCATCACGGATTTTAAAGAAGGCGATGGAGTGTGGCATCATTAGAAAAGAAAGGAGAGGAATATATTATTTTAGAGAAGCATTAGTAAATAAAGATTCATGCTACAGTCAGGAAAAATAGTTTAATAAAAAATCACCTCTTATATTAGTACATGGTGTACTGCCCCCAAAAAAAAGTTAGACCTAAAAATCTAACGATGGTAGGTCAGTACATGTACTGAATCATAGAGGTGATTTTTTGATTTATTTATTACTTTTTATCCGGAATGGGTACTAAGAAAAGCTGGTTGCTGCCGCCTTCTGATTCGGGGAACTGATTGTACATGGAGAACATTGATTGGAACCGCTGCCAGGAGTAGATTCCGTACCCGTCCTGGTTATGGTCGGTAGTATCATATGGGTCAGCGACGATGATGACGTCGTCGGCTTCATTGGCTGTACCCATATCATCATAACCAATGATAGCCTGCCAATGGCCACTCCAATCTATCCAGCAGATTAGGATGGGATGGCCTTCTTTCAGAAATTTTCGTACATCGCTGGCAGAAAGTGTTTTGCCTTCCTTTTGATAGTCACTGCTGGAGATGTAATGAAAGCCTCCGACGCCATCAAATATATCCTTCATCTGGCGCAGTGTCGTTCCCGGATAACCATTGGGAAAACCGGGGACGGTCACGTCCTTCAGAGGATGACGCAGGGCGGCCAGTTTTTGCTCGTTCCATCCGTCTGTCCGGCCATACCATTGCAGTACGGTCAGGGCGGCTGCCGGCCCGCAGGACCATTCGCTCGTCTGTTGGAAGGTCTGGTATCCGCTGAGAATGGTCCGCGATGCTGTGGATTTCATGTGGTAGAAATCGGGATGAGCGTAATACGGGGAATCGGGATGGTCGTACTGCCGTTCAATGGAGGCAGCTCCTTCATTAGGCGTCAGCCGGGCAGATACGGTCAGTTTCATATCGTTCGTAAAATCGGAAGCGGCATAAGCTGCTCCTGCTGCACCTATCAGTATAGTCGTACATAACAAGGAACACAGCCGCTGTTTCAGTTTATTCATAGGCATTCTTTATTTGATGAACGATCAGTCGAAATGACGGTCGAAGAGGTCGCTCTTTTCCAGAAATTCTTCTACTGTAGCAAATCCCAAGTGTTTGAGCAGTTCGATGACGTAGGGATTTTCTACAGGCGTCCGGCTCTGGGCTTCCTGCCCGTAGGCCTGTACGCAGGCTTTGCCTTCTTCTTTTTTGATGATGGCCCGGGGACCGCCGACACAGCCGCCGATGCAGCCCATGCCTTCAAAGAAATTGCCATCGCGATTGCCGGCGAGAATGTCATTGATCATGGCTTTGCAGCCGGGGACACCGTCGGCTTTGCGGGTCTTGATGGGCACCTTGCGGTCCGGGTCCAGCTGGGCGACGGTCATGGCTACGGCGTCGGCAACCCCGCCGGCACAGGCATAGCCGATACCGGATGATGAGGCGTGGGGGACGTTTTCTTCTTCCATTTTTTCCAGGTCCATATTGGTGACGGAAAACAGATCACGCAGTTCCTGATAGGTCAGGACATAATCGATGGCACCGGCGATATCCGGTTCTTTCCGTTCGGCTTTTTTGGCAAGACAGGGACCGATGAATACAGTTTTGGCATTGGGATGCAGTGCCTTTACCGTGCGGCCTCCGGCAATCATAGGGGAAACGGAGCCGGGGACATTGGGAAGCAGCTGGTGATAGAGCTTCTTGATCATGGCAATCCACATAGGACAGCAGCAGCTCGTCAGCTGGAACTGTTCTTCTGTATGGACGTTTTTATCAAATTCTAACGCTTCTTTCATGGTCAGGATATCGGCAAATATGGCGACTTCCAGCATGCCGGTAAATCCCAGGTGTTTCAGGGCCGTGCGCATCTTCCCCATGGTGACGTTAGGGCCGAATTGGCCGGAGATAGCCGGTGCTACCAGTGCGTAGACCGGGCCATCGTAGTCATGCAGTTCCTGGACGACGGGGATGATATCTTTACTCGTTTTGAGACTTTCCAGTTTGCAGGCATCGACACAGGCCTGACAGCCGACACATTCTGCATCGTCGATTATCATCCCTTTGCCATCGGGAGACGGTTTGATAGCGCCCCAGTAACAGGCTTCCTGGCAGGGATGTTTTTCATCAGGCGGACAGACGCAGGGTTTTACCCGCCAGATCAGTGGATGGTCGTCCGGATGGGCCAGACAGTCAATGAGCTTCGGGTCTCCATCGACATCGACCGGTTCACCATCAGCGGCCTGCCGGAGCATCTGATGATATAGTTCATCTAATGTTTTCATAAGGAACCTCCTTTATAAGTATCCGTTAAAATAGAATGATGCAACTTTATTTTAACAGATTTTTTGAAATTGCCATAGCTTTATCGTAATTTAACATTTCCCGATAAACAAATACTCTTTGCCCACCGGGGAGTGAACAAAGAGTATTTGCTTAGCTAAAAACAAGAATATACATTTTAAAAATATCTCTGACAGAAAAACATATAACTCAACTATCTTTTTTATTAGCCGGCATAACCGCCTTTGACGCCTTCACGGGCATCTCTTTCCCAATCTTCAAAATGTTCTTTTGCAGCCTGGCCGATCTGTTCGTCGTTGTTGTAATCGCCGAGTTCTGTCGGTACGTCATCTTCCGGACTTTCTGAAACGCCGACGGCTTTTGCAAATTCCCGGCCGTATTCACGGCACGTTTCCTGTGTTGCCTGGTCCGGATTCCACTGGCAGCGGAGCCCATCATTTACGACATCGAAACCGGCTCCCTGCAGAAGGGCTGTAATCTGTTTGACTGCTTCGCCGCTCCAGCCATAGCTGCCGAAGGCAGCGGCTTTCTTATTCTTGAATTTCAAGCCACGGATCATTTCCATAATGCCGCCGATGGAGAAGAGATAGCCATAATTGATAGTAGGCGAACCGACGAGGATAGCTTTGGATTTGAAGACTTCTGTTACGATGTCGTTCTTGTCATCCACTGCGGAATTGAAAAGCTTTACTGTCACTGTCGGATCGGCTTCGCGCAGGCCTTCGGCAATGCATTCAGCCATACGGCGTGTCGAGTTCCACATGGTGTCATAGATGATGGTAATCTGGTTTTCCTGGTACGCTTTTGCCCATTCCTGGTATTTGGCAACAATCCGCATCGGGTTATCACGCCAGATGACGCCGTGGCTGGGGCAGATCATCGATACGGGGACATTCATGTTCAGGATTTCATCGATTTTGCGGGTGACCATGGGGCTGTACAGGTTCAGGATGTTGGCATAGTACTTCATGGCTTCCTGATAGAGTTCAGCCTGATCGACGCAGTCATTGTACATCTTTTCGCTGGCATAGTGCTGGCCGAATCCGTCATTGCTGAAGAGGATGTTTTCACCGGTCATATAGGTGAACATCGTATCGGGCCAGTGCAGCATCGGTGCTTCGATGAAGACGAGCTGGCTGCTTCCGAGGTCCAGCGTATCGCCGGTCTTGACATTGACGAAGTTCCAGTCCTGGTGATACAGGCCGCGCAGGATGGCTTCCCCTTTCTTCGTGCAGTAAATCGGCGTGTCCGGGATTTCACGCATCAGGGCCGGCAGGGCGCCGCTGTGATCGTTTTCATTATGGTTCATGACGATATAGTCGATGTCCTTGAGGTCGATTTCGCGCTTTAAGTTAGCGACAAATTCTTCATCGAAGGGTTTCCATACGGTATCCATCAAAACAGTCTTTGTATCGCGGATCAGGTACGAGTTGTAGGAAGATCCCTTTTCTGTAGAATATTCATGTCCATGAAATTCGTTCAGTTCCCAATCGATTTTCCCTACCCAGGTTACTTTATCTGTCAGTTTTTTTCCCATGTCTATCGTCTCCTTTTATGTAGCTATTGAAATCTGACTTGGTTCATCGTTCTTACAAGACTAGTATAATTGGGAAGGCGTTACAAAGCAGTTGCATTTGCAACGGGTGAAGCCTTTTTGGAAAATCCAGACAAAAATATGATGCTGGCAGGGGAGGCCATGGTATAATGAAAAAAATGGCTAAGGGAATGGAGATGACAATTTTGGCAAAATTGGAACTGGGAGACTGGTAGAAGCTATTTTCAGACAGAATCTATGAACGGGGTCTGGTGTATTATGAAGATGAGGCTGTACATGATATAGAAAGGACAGGAAATAAGATTACGGCGGCCGTAGATGGCTCTGAGACGTATACGGTGACGCTATATGTCAAAGCGGATGCTGTCTATAATATGACCTGCACCTGCCCGTATGCTGCGAAGGGAGAACATTGCAAGCATATGGTAGCGGTATTGCTGGCTTTGGAGGATGGACAGCTGCAGGAAGAGCCGGAAACGGATGGCCGGGAACGGACGTGGAAGGATATCCTGCAATCTATGCCGGAACAAGAGGTGCGGTCATTGCTGTTTCAATTACTGGAACGTGATCCGGAAAAGCAGCAGTCTCTCGTTTTAACCTATTCTAAAGGCATGCTTTCCAAAAAAGAGATGCAAAAACTTCTCCGCCAGGCAAAGGCTCTGTGCCGGCCGTATGAGCGGGAGGGATTTGTGGACTACTGCGGCCACATTATGAGGAGAAAATACGGGATAGGTATGTCTGGTACGTAAAAGCACTCATGCCTGATTCCCGCCATCGCAGTCAGTATCGCAATTGTATCCAATACTTAAAGAAAATCTGCCAGTATCCGGGAAGAGAAGAAATCGTACGCAATCTGGCCCGTGATTGGAAACAGACCTATACAACCCGCCGGGCTATGAAGGAAGAATTGGAACAGGCAGGGTTTTGAGCCGTTATTGTAATGCGAAAGTCAGGAGGGAAATCTGATGATGAAGAAAACATGGATGAGAAAAGTATTGCAGATTCTGAGCGTTTGTTGTTTGTCCAGTGTGCTGGTGCAGGCCGCTGAACCAGTGGATACATTTCAGCAGCTGGAACCGCAATTTGTCCTCAAAGAACAGGTGCCGGTCCACTTTACGGGTGCTGATGCGGATGATTATGTCCTGAGCGGATATGTGAAGGGTGCCGGTTATGGACCGTCTCATGTAGCGGCCGTCATGACCTATGATGACGTGCAGAAGAAATGGACTTCTGTCTATCAAAGTGAGCGGAAATATGCCCCGCTACACGTTCTTTCGGGGAATCTGCTGAACAATAAACGGGATCAGCTGGTATTGTATAAACACGAAGGAAGCGGTGCGTTCCTGAGCTATGATGTGCTGGCCTGGCTGAATGAAAGACCGCAGGTATTGTTGAGCCGGTCGGCTATCTTCCAGGGAAATGTAGAAATCAAAAATGGCCAGCTCATCGAACACATGGGCCATCAGGATACGGTATACCGCTGGAAGGGCAAGCGCATGATGGCAAAAGAACTGCCGGAAGAAATTGCTGTCCCGGCAGGATATACCATATCATTTGCCATAGGAAATAACGGTGTCGTATACACATCCCAGCAGTCACTGACTATGAAAGTAGGCGAAACGATGCAGCTGCGCCGGCTGAACCGGGGGATGAGGGAACGAGTTTTGTACGATGGGCAGGGACCGCTGACCTGCAAAGATGACCTGTTTACGGCAAACAAACCGGGGACGTCAACGATTACCATCATTCCGGATGGATATAACTGGGACAAAGCCGTCAAAATCGTCGTCCGCGTCATCGCTTAGCCATAAGGACAGTTATATGGAAGGGGAATCATGTTCTCTTTCGATTCCTTCGTGACATAGTTGCTTTTTTGATATCTGATATAAAATAGGGGTTGCTGGAAATCCATATTATTTTATGATAGAATAGTAGTGGATAATAATTATCCAAATTAAAGAGGAGTGTGAACTACGATGAAAAAATGGACAATAGTTGTTTCGGCAACTCTCTTGACACTGGCTGCTTCGGCCGCATTGGCATCGGTACCGCAGGAATCCCTGTATCTGGGTGGCATCGGGTACGGCAATGATGGTTCGTACGTACGGCAGATATATGGTGCACCGACGGAGATTGAACGGGAGTATACGTCGTCCGTTCCGTCCGGGTCGGTCGTCGAGTATGAATATGGTGATTCGGTATCCATTCATCTGGTAGATGAAATCGTATACCGTGTAGAATCTTCGGCTAATAATGGCTGGCAGACGCCGGAAGGCATCCATGTAGGGATGGACGCGTCGGTGTTGCAGGAGACGTATGGTACGCCCGATGTGATTCATGGCGATAAACTCATCTATATTGCTGTTGGGACACCTGATGTGGGAATGGTCTTTGAAATCGAAAAAGGCAAAATCGACGAGATAGAAATAGGAAAAATTAAGTAATAGGCTAATGGAAGAGGACTGCCTGATCGGACGGAAATTCGTACGGTCAGGCAGTCCTTGTTTACATATATTTTTCTATTCCTTTGCCGTAATTAGATACATTTCTTTTATGATGGGGGTGTTCATAAAAGTGTGTGGATGGCCTGGCTGGACCAGACTCTTTCGGCAAATAATAAGTATCCGGTTATTATATTCTGTCATGCACCTCTTTCCGGGACGGCTCTGCCGGCTGCTGATGGATCGGCCCGGCCGGTACGCCGTAATGCCGTACAGCCGGCAGATGCGCTGGAACGAATCCTGCTGGCTCATCCACAAGTCCGGCTCTGGGTGTCCGGCCATACCCATACGCGCCCCAAAGATGGAGATTTCATGACCGACGCCAATTATTATTATGGACGCATCCTCAATGTATACAATGCCGATTGGGACAATGAATCCGATATCTACACGAATTCTCTGTATTTGTTTGAAGATAAAATCGTTATCCGGACGTACAGTCACCGGCAGCATGCATGGCTGCCGCAGTTTGACCGGGTGATAGCGGCTACTGCGGTTCTGACTCAGGCTGCGTAGCGTCCTGCACGGGGGTGTGTGCTTTGAGCCAGTCACTCCAGGAACGGCCAAAGTTTGTCTGATAATTTTCTTGTACATACTGATAAAAGAGCCGTATCATGCGGCTCTTTTCGTTATAATAGGGCCCTTTCCAGTCTGAGGGGGAAGGATGGGAAACGGTGTGAGCCGTATAATTCCCTCCGATTTCATATTCTCTGTAGAGAATGTCTTTCAGGGGAACGGAGGGATTTTTCATCATATCGTACATATTCATAAAAGCCGTTGTCCGGCCCATGCCGGCTTCGCAATGAAAATGCAGCCAGGCCTGAGGCGGCAGGGATTGGACAAAGCGGATGAACCGGTCTATCGTTTCCGGACGGGGCCAGAGATGGTCTGTGGCTGTGATGCGGTAGTAGTGAAGGCCCGCTTCTCGCACTAGTTCTTGTTCCGTTTGTGCCTGGTCGACAGATACGGTGCGTACAGGAAGGACGGCATCGTTTTTTCCCTGCTGATACAGAATGATGGTCTTTCCTTTGATGTGGTGAAGCCGATTTTTTTCGTCTTGAAGGACAGCGTGACGGCTTTTGCCTTTATTACCCCAGTCCCGCGGCCCGTACCAACTGATGGGGATACCATTGGCAAACCCATGGGATTCCTGCCGCAGGTCTACAATGTACACTGGCCCGGATGCCTTTTCTTTTAATACGCCCGCCAATGTCTGCAGCTGTTTTTCCGTGAATTGTGCTGATCCGGAAGCGTGTAATTGGGACAGTCCCTGCCGGGACGGAATATAGGCAGTATCGATTTCCTGCCGGTATTTTTTTTCAACAGGCCGGAAAAGCATATCGGTCGTACGGAAATTGCGGGGCAGTGCCGTCACATCGGTGGCATCGAGACGCCAGACCCTGCCTTCGTAAGAACCCCGGGATTCTTCTACAAGGGCCGGGCTCTGAGGAGACGGTGAGGCCGGCGGGGTCTGCCCGTACGACATGATGGGGCAGGCAAGTAGTGCAAACAGAAATACGATGGCAACGTTTTTCATAGGAGTCCTTTCTTGCCGGACGGAGCGCTCTATAGGGCCGGTGGCAATAAAAAAGGAATTGCGGCATGGTTCACGTGTTCCATGGTCAATTCCTGCAATAGTATGTAAAAAATAAAATAAAACAGAGGCCATTTTCGGTGACGGCCTCTGCCTTTCTGGTGGAGATGAAGAGGATTGAACTCTCGACCTTACGGATGCGAACCGCACGCTCTCCCAGCTGAGCTACATCCCCATGAACTGATAGTACTATCCTAAATCAATTTTGGGAATTTCGCAAGTCCTGATTTAAAAAATTTATATTCTTTGTTTAACATTTCCTAATCCTTTATATACCATATTTTTAATATTCATTGGTATACTTCCATTGTAGAAAATGATATTGCGCATGGGAGGAAAGGAAATATGAAATTTTTAGTTACATACAGAACGCGCATTTCACAAGTATTGGGCCTGGCCTTTGTCGTGTTATTTCTTGTTTCGGGAAAACCGCTGGAAATGGCAGCACCGGTGTTGACGGGTATTCTTTTCTTTTTAGGCTGTTTGTTGGTAGGTCTGGCGACAGCGGGGAGATTGTGGTGTGCCCAGTATATTGCCGGTTATAAAGACGGAGTGCTGGTTCGGGAAGGTCCCTATTCGGTCTGTCGCAATCCTCTGTATTTTTTCAGCTTCCTGGGGTGTGCTGGCGTCGGATTGTGTACGGAATCCTTGTCACTTGCAGCAATGCTTATCATTGGATTTGCCGTGATATACCCTATGATCATCCGGTCAGAAGAACAGAAACTGCTCCGCTTATTTGGCAAGCCTTATGAAGAATATCTGGCCGGCGTGCCCCGGTTCATCCCGGACAGGAGCCTGTATCACGAACCAAAAGAATATACGGTAAAGCCCAAGGTTTTCCGCAAGGCGGCCTTTGATGTATTGTGGTTTATCGGAGTCGTCGGTATTCTGGAGTGTCTCGAAGCCATCCAGTCTACCGGATTGATTCCACAGTTGCTGCAGCTCTATTAAGCTTTTTTCTTTACTCTTAGGCAACTTCCTGCCATAATATAAGTAAAAAACGCAGGAGGCATATGTATGAAACACGATGATGACATGACGTTTTCACCGGATGAATTGGATACGCTCAACATATGGCAGCAGAAGGAAGAGTTTTATGATCAAGGAGTCTCTACTACAGAAGTATGGCAGGCTGGCTGGAGTGAAGGCTGGCAGGATGGAGCCAGGGATCAGACGCGTAAAATCGTACAGAATTTGTTGAAACTGGGAGTTGGGACTGAAATCATTGCTCAGGCAGCAGGATGGTCTTCTCACGATGTAGAAGCAGAGCGGGATTCTTTAAAAAAATAATATTTCTATTTTCTATCCACTTTCTCTATTTGGACAGGTCTTGCAAATTATGAGGGCAAGACCTGTTTTCTATACATAAACGGCATATATCTTATCTTTTTTGCGAAAAGCAATACATTATGGCCTATAACGTGTTATAATAATCGTAGCAAATGAAACTCGGGGGATTATGTATAGCAGGAGCAATGGCAGTAGCCCCTGCATTTTATATATAGGTGGTTGCTTCGTATGCTGCAGAGAGAAGGTGTAGTATGCAGGAATATGGCAGATTGAGGGAATTGCGGTATGAAGCCCGGTTATCACAACAGGAAGTGGCAAACATGCTTCATTGTACGCAGGTAGCGTATAGTCTGTACGAATCGGGGAAACGGAAAATTTCTATAGCCAGGCTGGTAATTCTGGCGCGTTTCTACGAGACATCTATTGATTATATAGTCGGTCTTGTAGATGAACGGAAGCCGGCCGGTCCGTATGTAAAGAACTGGAAAGAAATTCATTAAACGAAAGGACTGCAAAGAAGCAGGGGCTTCTAGGGCAGTCCTTTCGTTATTTTCTGTTATTCGATAATGGCACCGTAATGCGCTGATTTTACCAGACGGGCATAGATGGACAGGTAACCCTCTTTGATTTTAGGTTCCGGCGCCTGCCAGTTTTTCAGTCTCTTATCGATTTCTTCCGGAGAAACCAGGAGATCAAGACGGCGGTTGGGAATATCGATACGGATGCGGTCTCCATCTTCAACGATAGCCAGGGGGCCTCCTTCGGCTGCTTCCGGAGAAATGTGGCCTACGAAGCCGCCCTTGTTGGAACCGGAGAACCGGCCGTCGGTGATAAGAAAGACATCTTCGGCAAGACCGTATCCAAGTAGTAATTCCAGCGGCGTAAACATTTCCCTCATGCCAGGGCCTCCTTTGGGGCCTTCGTAGCGGACGACGATGATGTCTCCTTTTTCGATTTTATTATCGTAGATGGCCTGAGTTAATTCTTCCTCGCTGTCGTACACTTTAGCCGGACCTTCAAAGGTATGATGTTCTACTGGAATGGCGGCAGGTTTGCAGACACCGGAAAGGGGAGCCAGATTTCCTTTGATGATGGCCAGACCTCCGTCGGGGCGGAACGGATTTTCCAGCGGATGGATGACTTCCGGGCGCAGGATGCGGGCGTCCTGTAGATTTTCCTTCATCGTCCGCCCGGTTACTGTGAGAGCATCCCCATGAAGCAGGGACAGGATTTCGTGCATAACGGCCGGTACCGCACCGGCCTCATAGAAATCGACCATATCGTACTGGCTGGCTGTCATGAGCCGGGCAATCTGCGGTGTTGTGCGACTCAGTTCTTCATAATCATCAATGGTAAAAGGAACCTTTGCTTCATGGGCAATAGCCAGGATATGCATGATGAGATTAGTCGAGCCGCCGATAGCCATGCCGAGGCGGACGGCATTTTCAATGGATTTGCGGGTGATAATGTCGCGGGGGCGTAAGCCTTCTTTGACCATATCGACGATGCGGCGTCCCGACTGGCGGGCAATGTCCATGCGTTTTTTATCTACTGTAGGAATCATGGCAGAACCGGTGAGGGACATGCCCAGTCCTTCAGCCAGACAACTCATGGTATTGGCGGTACCGATCATCTGACAGGATCCGGGAGTGGGACAGGCGGCGCGCTCTACCGTTTCGAACTCTTCGCGGCTGCACTGGCCGGACCGGTATTTCCCGGCGTATACGGCTGTTTCGTTGACGTCGATGTCTTTTCCGTTATGATGACCGGGATACATGGGGCCACCATTTACGACGATGGCGGGCAGGTTCAGCCGGGCAGCGGCCATGAGAATGCCCGGCACGATTTTATCACACGAACCGAGGAGGACCATTCCGTCCAGCATGTGGGCCTGAACCATGATTTCGATGCTGGCGGCAATGATTTCGCGGGACGGGAGAATATAATGCATGCCGTCGTGGCCCTGGGCGATGCCGTCACAGCCACCGATGGTGCCGAATTCACAAGGCGTGCCGCCGTTTTCCTCAATCCCGGCACGGACGTATCCAGCAATGCGTTTTAGATTATACTGTCCCGGGCAGATATCATTCCAGGTGTTTACAATAGCGATGAATGGCTTTTTAAAATTTTCGTCGTTATAGCCCATAGAACGGTACAGGCCGCGGGCCAGGGCTCCCTTGTCCGGGTCGCCAATAAACGATGCACTTCTCCATGTCATATAGATGCACTCCTTTTCTTGTATCCTAGTATTCGTTTTATGTACATAAAGTATACGTTTTCTTTCTCATAGGTGTCAATGAAGAAAGAGGAGATCCTGTCTAGTATGAATAATCTATATGCTTTATAGAGAATACATGTGTCCTGTGCATACAAAAACCGGCCCTGTCATGGACAAGGCCGGATCCGGCGGTGCGATATGAAGTCTCAGGCAAAGTAGGTGGGATAAAACTCCTTCAGACCTTTGAGCAGGGGGAGGACACGGACGACATGAGGTCCCATTACATGCAGAGCCGCTTCTTCGTCCTGTTTTTTGATGGCTTCCACAATCTGGCGATGCTGGTCGAGTACGATTTCCATCTGATTGACCCGCGACATGGTGACCAGCACGCGGGCGCGGAGATAATTGAGGTCCGTTTTGGTGAGGTAATCCCAGATGCGGCTGCGATGACAGCCATCGAAAATAGTCTTATGCAGTACTTCGTCCAGCTTGAACAAGGTGGTATTATCTGATTTGGCAATGGCCTGCTGCTCCCGGACCAGGTTATTTTCCAGGCGTTTCAGGTGTGTCTTAGGAAATTTTTTGCATGCCTGCTTGATAATCGCACATTCCACGGCCTGGCGCATAAAACAGGAATCGTCGAGCTGTTCTGTCTGAATCCGCGATACGGTCGTTTTGCGCTGGGGAACGATATCGAGCAGTTTCAGCTGGGCCAGGCGCACGAAGGCATCACGTACGGGTGTGCGGCTGATATCGAGCTGGGAGGAAATGTCTTGTTCTGAAATAGCGGTACCGGGAGCGAGCTGGAAGGACACGATATTGCTGTACATCATGCGGAAAACATATTCCCGGCTGTTTTCCCTTGGTTTTTTAGGTGATAGTTTTAGTTCTGTCATAATTAATCCTCTGTAAACGTTATAGATCCATGCTATAGGTTATTATAGCATAGATGACGTATGTTTTGCTATGTATGTCAAAATATTCAAAGGATTTAATCATATTTCAACAATGTCGGAAAAAACGATGGCGGAGGCGCGTTTCAGGTATGATTGAAGGTGATGGTATGCTCTGTTGCTATTACGAACTTGCATTTTGATTCAATGTGAAACGTGTTATGATTATAAATAGGGAGTTTCTTACAGAGGAGTGGTATGTATGAATCAATTCAAGGAAAAAATTCAAAAGGGAGAAGCATTACTGGGGACATTCATTGAACTGAATAATCCGGCTATTGCCCAGATTGCCGGGCTGGCAGGATATGATTTCGTCATTCTCGATGGAGAACACGGTGAAATCGCCGTTGAAGATGCAGCTAATCTGGCACGGGCGGCAAAACTGGCAGGGACTGCCGCTATTTTCCGCGTCAATACGAATGATCCGACCCTCATTGGCAAAGTACTCGATACAGGCGCTGACGGTGTAGAAATTCCGGAGATCGGCTCTGCTGAAGAAGCGGAACGGGCTATCAAAGGCGCAAAATTCACACCGGAAGGCGAACGGGGATGCAACCGCTTTGTCCATGCCGGCGAATATGGTCGCATGACAAGTGAACAGTTTTTTGGCCAGTCTAACGCCAATACTATTGTCGTGCTTCAGGTAGAAGGACAGGACGGAGCCAGAAATATTTCAGATATCCTGAAAGTCAAAGGCGTCGATGTCGTATTCATCGGGCCGTACGACCTTTCGGCATCTCTCGGCATTCCGGGACAGACGGAACATCCCAAGGTCCTGGCCCAGATTGATGAAATTTTGAAATTGGGCAAGGAAAACGGCGTAGCCATCGGTCTGTATGTAGACAGCATCGAATCGGCCATCAACTGGAAAAAGAGAGGCGTACAGTATCTGGCCCTCCAGACGGATACAGTCAGCCTGTATCAGCATTTCCAGGCCAATACAGATGCCTTCCACGCAGAATAAGACTATAGGTTCACACATATAAAAATGGGACTGTCTTCATGAGCTGACCCCCAATTGTTAGACCTAACATCTAACGATTGGGGGTCAGCTCATAACTGAGTCCCTTTTTTAGAAGAGGCTATTATGTTATAGTCCCAAGGTCTAACTTTTTGGGGTCACATCATCGGGCAGTCCCATTTTTTTTATATAGTGGTTTGCCGGTGTGATACCGGTGACGTCCTTCTCCAGATTAGGCAATCTATGGTATGATAGGATAGTACAGGAGAGGAGGATGGCTGTGAATATGATGCAGATGGGGATGCTGGTCGTCGTGGCTTTTGTCATTTTTGTCATACTGGCATCTATGGGCGTGATACATTAATATGCGAGGCAAATGAAAGAATAGAGGGTAGATAATTGGCGGAAATCGGGTATAATTTACCTATACCTCTGGTGGTAACAATTATCGGTAAGGGGGATTTTGTATGGCAACTTTGGTGAGTTCGCAGAATACGTGGATGCTCATGACGATTATGTGTGGAGCCGTAGCGGTTTCCATCTATCTGGAACAAAAATATACCTGGGCTTCCCGGATTTCCGGTGCCGTCATCGCGCTGGTCATGGCCTTGGTTCTGGTTAATACGGGGATTATTCCTACGAGTGCGCCCCTTTATGACGATGTCGTCTGGGGCTATGCTGTGCCACTGGCTATCCCGCTCCTTCTGCTGCAGGCAAATCTGCAGAAAATATGGAGGGAAACGGGACGGCTGCTCTTTATTTTTTTGATCGGGTCTGTCGGTACGGTCTGTGGAGCCGTCCTGGGAACCTGGCTGTTGGGGCCGTTCGTACCGGGACTCCCCAAAGTCGCGGCCATGATGACCGGTTCGTATATTGGCGGCGGCGTGAATTTTACGGCCCTGGCCGATGCATTCAAGGCTGGCGGTACTCTCGTTTCTTCGGCGACAGTTGCCGATAATCTCAATATGGCAGTCTATTTCCTGGTACTGCTGGCTATTGCCGGCAATGCCTTTTTCCGCCGGGTCTATACACATCCCCATATTGATGCCGTATTGCAGAACGGCGTATCGGAAGAAGGAAAGACGCTGGCTGCGGCCTACTGGGGGAGAAAAGATATTTCCCTCAAGGATATTGCCATTGATCTGGCCTACGCAGTCATTGTCGTAACGATTTCCAAACTGATTGCGGCAGGACTGGCCGGTATCATTCCAAAGGGAAACTGGTTCCTCGATATGTGCAATACCTTCTTTGGCAGTCAGTATGTGTGGATTACGGTCATTTCCATGGTGTATGCGACGTTTTTTGCCAAAAAGGCAGCTACTATGCATGGCGCTCAGGAAGTGGGTACTTATTTCATCTATCTCTTTTTCTTTGTTATCGGTGTGCCCGCATCGATTATGGAAATCCTGCGTAATGCACCGCTGTTGTTTGTCTTCTGTTTCCTCATGGTTGTCATCAATATGGCTTTCTGCTTTATCGGTGGCAAATTGTTCCATTTCGATCTGGAAGATATCATTCTGGCATCCAATGCCAATATCGGCGGGCCGACGACGGCTGCCGGTATGGCTATTTCCCAGGGGTGGACCCGTCTCGTTGGTCCTTCAATGCTGGTAGGTACCTTCGGCTACGTCATTGGCACCTACCTGGGTATTATCGTCGGCAGTTTGCTAGGAGCCTGATTACGAAAAATTTGTTAAAACGGAGTTGTACTAAGATGAACGTCAGTTTATTTTCGTACGGCTCCGTTTTTGTTATATGATATTGACAAAAATGAACACTTTTTCTTGCTCATGAGGTATAATAAACATATATACAGTGAATAAGGAGGCGCGGATTCATGAATATTGAACGATATCGTGTCAAAGAAGGTGAAAAGGTAGACCTCAGCCAGTATGCCACGGCGTGTGACGTAGACATTGACAAGAAAAAGGTAAAAAAAGAGTGGATGCCCCGCGTGATGGAAGAACTGAACGGATGGCAGGAAAAGCTGTATGCCGATAACCATTATGGAGTCCTCATTGTATTGCAGGCTATGGATGCGGCAGGAAAAGATGGTACGGTCAAACATGTCTTTGCCCAGCTGGATCCGGCAGGTGTACATGTGACCAGTTTCAAACAGCCCAGTGCCGAAGAAAAAGATCACGACTATATGTGGCGGATTAATAAAGCCCTGCCAAGCCGCGGTGAAATAGGTATATTTAATCGTTCCCACTATGAAGATGTCGTCGTGACTCATATCCACAACCTGATCAAGAGTGACGGCATGCCGGAAAAATTGATTGGCAGGGATATATGGGAACGCCGCTACCGTCAGATTAGGGACTGGGAACGGTATTTATCGGAAAATGGATTTCCTATGGTCAAGATTTTCCTTCACGTGTCCAAGGATGAACAGAAAAAACGCCTCATAGACCGGATCGTGACTAAACAGAAGAACTGGAAATTTTCCATGTCCGATATCAACGAACGGAAATATTGGAACCGCTACCAGAAAATATACGGGGAAGTCCTGAGTGCAACATCGACTAAGTATGCGCCGTGGTATATTGTACCGGCTGATGATAAATGGTATACCCGGTACGTCGTAGCTCAGATTGTCCTGGAAAAGCTGCGGGCTATCAAACCGGATTTTCCCAAACTGGCGCCGGATGTGGAAAAACAGCTGGCACAATTCCGCATGCTGCTCAAGGAAGTCAACCTGGACGATCTTAAAAATATCAAGACTATTATTGAAAAGAAATAAAATAGTAGTCATGACAGAAATACGAAATAATCATGTATACAAGATGTTTTTCTCATGAGTAAAGCGTTTGACCTTGACTTATTTTTCACAAATTTCGTATAATAAAAAAGAACAAAACTTCTTTATTTATCTTAATAAATTTATGGGTAACAGGAACCTGATACCGCTGGACAGGGATGCATCGGCGGATTTATCCGGCATGACCGGACGGGTTTTTGCATAAGGAGGTAACAACAGATATGTACAAACTTTCACAAATTGCAGAAGAGTACCAAAAGAAACTCGTGACGCCGCAGGAAGCGGCAGCTGTCGTCAAAAGCGGAGACCGTGTATCGTACGGCCTTGGCTGTTCGGCACCGTATGATACGGATAAAGCGCTGGCCGACCATATCAATAAGGATGGCTTGAAAGATGTGGAAATCATCGATGCGACGCTGATTCAGGATCATCCGTTCTTTACCTATACGGAAACGGAATCCAACGATCAGGTCCGTTTCGTATCGGGCCATTTCAATGGATTCGACCGCAAGATGAATAAAGCCGGCCGCTGCTGGTTCATGCCGCTCCTCTTTAATGAACTGCCGAAATACTGGAGCCATAAAAAAGTGGATGTCGCCATTTTCCAGGTACATCCGATGGATAAATGGGGCAACTTCAATCTGGGGCCTCAGGTAGCCGATTTAAGGGGCATTCTCAAATCGGCGGATAAGGTCATCGTAGAAGTCAATCAGAAAATGCCGAAGGCACTGGGCTATGAAACGGAACTGAATATTGCCGATGTCGATTTCATCGTCGAAGGGTCCAACCCGGATATGCCGATTGTCCCGAATAAACCGTCGACCCCGGTCGATGATAAAATTGCCAGCTTCGTCGTACCGATGATCAAAGATGGCAGTACGCTGCAGCTCGGTATCGGCGGGATTCCGTCCGCTATTGGCCATAAACTGGCAGAATCGGATGTCAAAGACCTGAGCGGTCATACGGAAATGCTGGTAGATCCCTATGTCGAATTGTACGAAGCCGGGAAAATTACCGGTAAAAAGAATCGCGACAGAGGTAAAATCATGTATACCTTCGCCGGTGGCACACAGCGTCTGTATGATTTTATCGATGACAACCAGATCGTGTTCAATGCACCGGTCAACTATGTCAACAATATCAATGTCGTTGCCAGCATTGACAACTTTGTTTCTATCAACAGCTGCATCAACCTTGACCTTTATGGTCAGGTCTGCGCCGAATCGGCAGGTTACCGCCATATCAGTGGTACCGGCGGTGCGCTGGACTTCGCACAGGGAGCCTATCTTTCCGAAGGTGGCCAGGGCTTCATCTGCGTCCATTCGACGCGTAAACTGAAAGATGGCAGCCTGGAATCGCTGATCCGCCCGACTCTGACTCCGGGATCTGTCGTCACGACACCGCGTTCGGCCGTTCACTACATCGTTACCGAATACGGCGTAGCCCTCCTCAAAGGCCAGTCCACATGGCAGCGGGCAGAAGCGCTGATTAATATTGCTCATCCTGATTTCCGGGAAGAACTCATTAAAGAAGCAGAAAAAATGGGCATCTGGACGAAGACGAGCAAGACAGAATACTGATCCTGATACGGATATTTGCATAAAGACGGGGCCGCATCCCATGGGTATACACTCATGGGATGCGGCCCCGCTTTTTGTTTCTCTTTTATTTCAGTACGGCACCCGTATTGGCCGATGTGACCAGCCGGGCATAACGGGACAGGTAGCCTGTTTTGACTTTCGGTTCCGGTTGTTTCCAGGCCGCTTTGCGGGCGGCCAGTTCTTCATCGCTGACGCAGAGTTCCAGCTTGCGTTGTGGGATGTCGATGGAAATGCTATCCCCGTCGTGGATGAGGGCGATAGGGCCGCCTTCCATGGCTTCCGGTGAAATATGGCCGATGCAGGCTCCGCGACTGGCACCGCTGAAACGGCCGTCTGTCAGAAGGGCGACTTTAAGCCCCATGCCGGTGATGACGGCTGTCGGGTTGAGCATTTCTCTCATGCCCGGCCCGCCCTTAGGCCCTTCATAGCGGATGACGACCACATCTCCTTCGTGGATTTTACCGCCGATGATGGCTTCGATGGCATCTTCTTCGGCATCAAAACAGCGTGCCGTTCCTTTGTAGACGAGGAGATCCCGGTCTACGGCGCTTTCCTTGATGACCGAGCCGTCGGGAGCCAGATTACCCGTCAGGATAGCGATGCCGCCTTTATGCATATAGGCGTTTTCCACACCGTGGATGACTTCATGGTTCAGGATTTCTGCATGTTCGATGCGGCTGGCAATGGTGCCGGTGACCGTCTGCGCTCCCGTATGGATGAGTCCCAGTTTGGTCAGTTCCTTCATGACGGCGCTGATACCGCCGGCTTCATCCAGGTCCTGCATATGGTATGTACCGCCCGGGCTCATCTTCGTGATATAAGCTGATTTACGGCTGATTTCATCGAACACGCGGAGCGGCAGGTCTACACCCGCTTCGTAGGCGATGGCGGGCAGGTGGAGCGCCGTGTTGGTCGAACCGCCAATGGCCATATCGACGGCAATGGCATTTTCAAAAGCTTCGCGGGTCATAATGTCGCGGGGGCGTATATCGCGGCGCACGAGATCCATGATGACTTCGCCGGCTTTTTTGGCCAGCATGCGGCGCCGTCCGAAATAGGCAGCCGGAATCGTGCCGTTGCCGGGAAGACCCATGCCCAGTACTTCTGTAAGGCAGTTCATGGTATTGGCTGTGAACAGACCAGCACAGGAGCCACAACCCGGGCAGGCCCGTTCTTCCATGTCTTCCAGCTCGTCTGGCGTAATCTGGCCCGATTCCACTTTACCGGCGGCTTCGAACATGGTGCTGACGCTGATATCGCGTCCCTGGTAACGGCCAGCCAGCATAGGTCCTCCGCTGACGACGACGGCAGGAATATTCAGGCGGCCGGCAGCCATGAGCATAGCCGGTACGATTTTATCGCAGTTGGGAATGAGGACCAGTCCGTCGAAGGCGTGAGCGGTGGCTACGGCTTCGATGGAATCACAAATCAGTTCACGGCTGGACAGGGAAAATTTCATGCCGTCATGGCCCATGGCGATGCCATCACAGACGCTGATGGCGGGAAATTCAATCGGCGTGCCTCCGGCCGCGGCTACGCCGAGTTTGACGGCCTGGGCGATTTCCCGGAGATGGATATGGCCGGGGATGATTTCGTTAAACGCGTTAACGACGCCAATCAGCGGTTTGGACAAGTCTTCATTGGAATAGCCCATGGCATGGAATAACGTACGATGAGCCGTACGGGTACTGCCTTTTTTTACGATATCACTACGCATAAGGTACCTCCTTTATGAGTATATGCATTATATCTAATATATGATAGTCAGGCATTGCGTGTCGCAGCCTGTTTTAGTTCTTGCTGTCCCAGATACCAGGTGACGAACTGATGGGCGATGCGGCCGTTGCGTCCGGAATGCTCGTGCTCCCAGCGTACGCCGAGAATCCGCAGTGTTTCTTTATCGAGAGAAATGCCGGATTTTTCCAGTTCATGGCCAATCATAGCCAGATATTCGTCCTGGGTGGGCTGGGTATAATGCAGGATGAGGCCGAACCGGTCTGACAGGGAGATAGATTCGTTGGCACTGTCCTGCATGTAGATATCATCAATCTGGTCGCTGCGGTCCTGCCAGGATTCCCGCAGGAGATGGCGGCGGTTGCTGGTCGCGTAAATGAGGACATTGTCCGGCTGGGGTGTCACCCCGCCGTCGATGACCGATTTCAGGTATTTGTACTCCGTTTCCCCTTCGTCAAAGGACAAGTCGTCGAAAAAGAGGATGAATTTCAGATTTTTACTGGCACATAGCCGTTCCATAACGGCTGACAGCTGCGATAACTGGCCACGGGCAATTTGTACCAGGCGCAGTCCACTGTCCCGGTAACGGCTTACCAGTGCTTTGACGGCGGTCGATTTGCCTGTGCCGCGTGCCCCTGCAAGGAGTACGTTGTTGGCCCGGTGACCGGCGATAAATGCCTGTGTGTTGGCCAGCAGCTTTTCTTTCTGCCGCTGGTAGGCAATGAGGTCGTCCCAGTCATATACGGGAAAATCGCGGATTCCCGTAAGGCGGCCTGATGAAGAAAGGCGGAATGCCGTAAACCGGGCCAGAGAACCACTGCCATGGGTCTTATAATGGTCTAACAGTATCTGTGCTGCCCATCCGGGAGATTCTGCCTGTATGAGTGCTTTCATCAGATCATCCCGTTCATGAGAGCGGATTGGGACAGCCGGCACATAGGAAGACAGAAAGTCACGACCGGTGAGTTCCCGTGTATCGATGCGCAGCCAGGGCAGTAATACAGCCATATCCGAGGCCAGGGCCGCCATGAGGCCGGGGCCGTACGTACCATTCTGTTCCAGCGTCCGCGAGGCCGTATTGTCGCCCCAGATGAGCTGATAGGTCAGATAGGCTGGCAGCAGGTTTCCTGAAAGTCCCAGTTGTTCAGCTTTTTCAATGAGCTGGGCAGCCAGACGGGATTGCAGGCTCTCTGATTCCGGGGATTGCTGCAGGGACTGCAGTGTCTGGATGAGAGAATCTGTCAGCAGGTCACGACAGACGAGGAGCTGTTGCAAATCGGGACAAATCATAATGTCTCCTTTCTACGTTTCCATATGCTTGACCGCATCTTTTCCGCGGGACAGGCTGATAGAACCAGTGCGGGCGATTTCCAGTATTTCATAATACTGCAGCATATTCAGCATGGCATCGATATGATCCTCCCGGCCGGCGAGACGGAAAATCAGGGATTGTTTGTCCACGTCTACGATTTTGGCATGGAACAGTTCCGCCAGATTACTCAGTTCAATCCGGTCTTTCGCCGTGATGTACCGGATTTTAATCAGGGCCAGGTCATAGCTGACGAATGGCTTGTCATCGAGAATGACGATTTTGATGACATTGATTAGTTTGGCCAGCTGGTTGACGGCCTGATCCAGTTCCCAGTGATCTTTTACTTCTACGATGATATTGATGCGCGTAATATCGGCGTCTTCGGTATAGCCGGCATTGATAGCTTCGATGTTGATGCCACGGCGGCTGATGAGGCCGGCGACATGGGTCAGGACGCCAGGTTTATTATCTACGAGCAGAGCCAGATGTTGTCTCATGTACGGCTGCCTCCTTCCAGAATCATTTCGTTCAGACGTTTACCGCCGGGTACCATGGGATAGACGTTTTCATCGGCGGGGATGCGGACTTCCAGAAGAGCCGGTCCCGGAACGGACAGGAATTTTTCTATGGCTTCATCCAGCGTATCCGGCGTTGTGGCCGTAAAGCCGGGAACTCCCATGGCTTCTGAAATAGCGGGAATGCGGTTTCCTTTTTTCAGGAGAGATGCTGCGTAGCGGCGGTGATAAAACATGCGCTGCCACTGGTTTACCATGCCTAGGACACTGTTGCAGAGAACGACGGTCTTGACAGCAATGCCGTTATCGGCCAGCGTGGCAAATTCCTGACAATTCATCATGATGCTGCCATCGCCGCTCAACAGGAGAACCGTCTGCCCGGGACAGGCGAGTTTGGCTCCCATGGCGGCCGGGAGTCCGTATCCCATCGTTCCCAGCCCGCCGGAAGTAATGAAATGGCGGGGCTTTTCCGTGTCGTAAAACTGGGCGGCCCACATCTGGTGCTGGCCTACGTCAGTGACGACAATGGTATCATCATCCAGACGCTGGTTCAGTTTTTTAATCAGCACTTCTGGGGAAATTTGATTTTCCAGATGGCGGCAGGCAAATGGATGATCTTTCTTCATTGCCAGAACGTGATTGCGCCATTCCTGATATTGTTTTTTGTACGGTGTCCGCCCTTGTTGTACCTGATTGGCCAGCAGTGGCAGGGACCAGCGGAGATCGCCGCCGACACTGATATCAGCGTGGACGATTTTATTGATTTCCACCTTATCGATATCGAAATGGACAATCCGGGCATTTGGCGCAAAATTTTCGGCATCGCCGGTCACGCGGTCGTCGAAACGGCTGCCGATGGCCAGCAGCAGGTCGCATTCCATGACGGCCATGTTAGCTGCATATGATCCGTGCATACCGACCATTCCCAGGTGATTGGCATAGCTGTCTGGTACGGCTCCTTTGCCCATCAGCGTCGTGATGACCGGAATCTGCGTTTTTTCTACAAAGGAACGCAGATAGCCGGACGTATTGGAAAGGATGACGCCACCACCGGCCAGAAGCAGCGGCTTGTGTGCGGCAGCCAGTGCTTCTACGGCCTGGGTGACATGGTCTTCCTGACCGATATAGCGGCCGCTGTACCCCCGCAGATGGACCGTTTTAGGATATTTGAAATTCAGTGTAGCATCGAATACATCTTTAGCGATATCGATCAGGACAGGACCAGGCCGGCCCGTCGAGGCGATGTAAAAGGCTTCTTTCAGGATATGAGGCAATTCTTCCACGTCTTTTATCAAGTAATTATGCTTGGTAATCGGCGTCGTTATGCCGGAAATGTCGGCTTCCTGGAAGGAATCACGGCCAATCAGGCTGGTGGTGACCTGACCGCTGATGATGACCAGCGGAACGGAATCCATGTTGGCTGTCGCAATGCCCGTAACCATGTTGCAGACACCGGGACCAGATGTAGCAAAGCAGACTCCTGTTTTTCCCGTCGCCCGGGCATAGCCATCGGCTGCATGGATAGCACCTTGTTCATGACCGGTAAGAATATGTGGAAATTCTGCCTTATATAATTCATCGTATAACGTCAGTACGGTGCCGCCGGGATAACCGAATACGACAGACACGCTTTCTTTTTTCAGGCATTCGATAATTGCCTGTGCACCATTGATGTTCATTGCCCCATTCCCTCTTTCGTATTATTCTGGTTTTTCTTCGTTCAGCCAGGACATCATCTTGCGCAGTTTGGCCCCTACTTCTTCAATGGGATGTTCGGCGTGCTGGCGGCGCATCGCCAGGAAA
>NZ_DGXL01000005.1:0-14928 GCF_002395615.1 Megasphaera sp. UBA4233
CAACTGCTCCACCCCGCGATAAAAATGGTGGTGGGAGATGGATTCGAACCATCGAAGGCGAACGCCGGCAGATTTACAGTCTGCTCCCTTTAGCCACTCGGGAATCCCACCATTCGTTTGGAGCCGACGATAGGACTTGAACCTACAACCTACTGATTACAAGTCAGTTGCTCTACCAATTGAGCTACGTCGGCTTGTTCAACAGAACGTAATTGATTATACAAGAGAATGTTCATCCTGTCAAGTACTTTTTTCAATCATTTCAAACCACTCATTAGCAGTTCTTAGTTCTGACGACTTGATAAGTATATCATGATATCCAATAAAATGCAAGAAATATTTTAATTAATTTATAAAAAAACTACCTGATAATACACAAGGAAACTCCCCGACACGACACGCTTATCCTACGCAAGAAAAAAACAGCTCTCTGCATGGCATACTGCCTGCAAAGAGCTGTCTATAGTATCTTGCTTATTCTTGATCGTAATCCTGCAAAGCGGCTACATGATGATATCCCTGTCCTTTGCCTTTATTGGCAAAGACGCGCAGGACTTCGCGGGCCGTATCGAGCGAAGTCAGGCAGGGAATTGCCAGTTCGACCGCCATACGGCGCAGATTAAATCCGTCCCGTTCCGGATGTTTGCCAAAGGTCAGCGTATTGACGACTAAATCAATTTTGCCATTGCGGATCAGCGTAGCAATATTGGTACCGCCTTCATGAATCTTCCGGACCACATCGACGGGGAATCCCTGTTCATTGAAATATTTGCCCGTACCGGCAGTGGCTATGATGTGATAGCCCAATTCCTGGAAGCCGCGGGCCAGCTGCAGTGCTTCTGCCTTATCTCGGTCAGCTACCGTAACCAGAATGGTACCACCAGCAGGAATTTTCATCTTAGCGCCATTTACAGCCTTGTATAGTGCTTCAGAATAGGTCTTTCCTATACCCATGACTTCCCCAGTCGACTTCATTTCCGGTCCGAGAGCAATTTCTGCCAGGCCGATCTTACTGAAAGAGAACACAGGAGCTTTAGCCGCAACATGTGGTTTTGCCGGCATGAGTCCACCTTCATATCCCATTTCCTTCAACGTTTCGCCCAGGGCTATGCGGGTGGCCAGTTCGACCATAGGCACATGCGTTACTTTACTCAGGAATGGTACAGTACGGCTGGAGCGGGGATTGACTTCAATGATATACAACTTGCCCTTCGATACGACAAATTGGATATTGACGGCACCTTTTACCTGTAGTTCCAGGGTAATGCGCGTTGTATAATCGACGATCTGGTCAATCATGGCCTTATCCAGATGCTGTGGCGGATATACGGCAATAGAGTCGCCGGAATGGACGCCAGCCCGTTCCACCTGTTCCATGATGCCTGGAATGAAGACATCTTTGCCATCAGAAATCGCATCTACTTCTACTTCCCGGCCGACCATATATTCATCAATCAGGATAGGATGATCCGGAGAGGCGATGACGGCTTCCCGCAGATAACGTTCCAATTCCTTTTCTGTATAGACGATTTCCATAGCCCGGCCTCCCAAGACATACGATGGGCGGACGATGAGAGGAAATTCCAATTCTTTTGATACCTGCATCGCTTCCGTGTCACTCGTCGCGATCCGGCCGTCCGGGCGGGGTATGTTGAGCTTGGCCAGAAGTTCATCGAACCGTTCTCTGTCTTCTGCCCGGTCCATGCCATCGACAGAGGTTCCAAGGACGGTTACGCCCCGTTTAGCCAGTGGAGCTGCCAGATTAATCGCCGTCTGACCACCAAACTGGCAGATGACGCCGACGGGCTTTTCTTTTTCGACGACAGCCATGACATCTTCTACGGTAAGCGGTTCAAAATACAGGCTGTCCGACGTATCGAAATCGGTACTGACTGTTTCCGGATTGTTGTTGATAATGATACTGTTCATCCCGGCTTTGCGCAGGGCCCAGGCTGAATGGACAGAGCAATAATCGAATTCAATCCCCTGTCCGATACGGATAGGGCCCGACCCGAGAACAATGACGCTCTTATCTCCCAGCGGTCTGACTTCATCTTCCGTTGCGTAACAAGAATAATAATACGGTGTTGCAGCTTCAAATTCAGCGGCACACGTATCTACCATCTTGAATGTCGGACGGATATCCAGTTTTTCCCGGAACGCACGGACCTGTTCTTCCGTTTTGCTGGTAAGCTGGGCAATGACCGCATCCGGCATGCTATAGCGTTTAGCCAGGCGGATATTATCTTCCGTCAGATTATTGCGGCGTAGGTTATCTTCCAGATCGACGATATTTTTGATTTTTTTCAGGAACCACATATCATATCCGGTAATATAATGGATTTTATCAAAGCCGATTCCCAGACGCAGTGCCTGAGCGACGACAAAGATACGTTCATCATCCTGGTTTTTCAACAATTCTGCAATATCGATGAGTGATTTGGATTCCAGTTTCTTCAGGCTCAGATAATTAACGCCGATTTCCAGGGAACGGACAGCCTTGAGCAGTGCTCCTTCAAAGCAGCGGTCCAACGCCATGACTTCCCCTGTAGCTTTCATCTGCGTTCCCAGCGTGCGGTCAGCCAGAGCAAATTTTTCAAATGGCCAGCGTGGGAATTTGACGACACAGTAATCCAGCGTCGGTTCGAAGCAGGCCGTCGTCTTTCCCGTAACGGCGTTGGTTATCTGGTCCAGAGTCAGTCCTGTAGCCACTTTTGCCGCAACTTTGGCAATGGGATACCCCGTCGCTTTGGAAGCCAGTGCCGATGAACGGCTGACACGGGGATTGACTTCGATGACATAGTACTGGTTGCTGTTGGGATCCAGAGCATACTGTACATTGCAGCCACCTTCGATCTTAAGGCGGCGGATAATGGCCAGAGAAGCCGTACGCAGCATCTGATACTGCAGATCATTCAGGGTCTGGCTCGGAGCCACGACGATAGAATCGCCAGTGTGGATGCCGACCGGATCAATATTTTCCATATTGCAGACGATGATGCAGTTATCTGCTTTATCGCGCATAACTTCGTATTCGATTTCTTTCCACCCGGCTACGGACCGTTCGACGAGAATCTGGTTGATAGGGCTGAGTTTAATCCCCCGCGTCGCTATCATAAACAACTCATCATCATTGTAGGCAATACCGCCGCCAGTTCCTCCCAGTGTGAAAGCAGGCCGTACAATGATCGGATAGCCGATTTTTTCAGCAAACGCCATAGCCGACGGAACGTCTTCAAAAATATCACTTTCCGGTACGGGCTGGTTGATATCTTTCATGGCCTTTTTGAAGAGTTCGCGGTCTTCCGCTTCTTCAATAGCCGAAAGGCGCGTGCCCAGGAGCTGCACATGGTATTTTTCCAGTACGCCGGCATTAGCCAGTTCGACTGCCATATTCAGTCCGACCTGGCCGCCTAAAGTCGCCAGAAGTCCATCAGGACGTTCCTTTTCGATGACTTCTGTCACATAATCCAGGGAAATAGGTTCTACATAGACCCGGTCGGCAATGTCTTCATCGGTCATAATCGTCGCCGGGTTGCTATTGATCAGGACGACTTCCAGTCCTTCTTCTTTCAGGGCCCGGCAGGCCTGGGTACCGGCATAGTCAAATTCAGCAGCCTGACCGATAATAATCGGGCCAGAGCCGATAACGAGTACTTTCTTCAATCCTTCGATCATTTATTTCCCCTCCATCAGTTTGACAAATTGTTCAAAAAGATACAGATTGTCTGTCGGTCCCGGTGATGCTTCCGGATGATACTGAACGCAGAAGAAATTATATTTAGGATAGGCAAACCCTTCGAGCGTCTTATCGTGGAGATTGATATGCGTTACGATAGCATCGTCTGGCAATGTGTTTTCATCGATGACGTACCCGTGATTCTGGGACGTAATGTAGACCCGGCCGGTACGGACATCCTTGACGGGATGATTGGCACCGCGGTGACCGAACGTCAGCTTGCGGCTTTTAGCTCCGACGGAAAGACCCAGAAGCTGATGTCCCAGACAGATGCCGAACATCGGCTTTTTGCCTATCAGTTTTTTGACTTCTTCAATAATTTCCGGCAGGTCCTGCGGGTCGCCCGGACCATTGGAAAGGAAAATACCATCAGGCTGGACGGCCAGCACGTCTTCGGCTTTCGTATATGCCGGGAAAACCGTAAGCCGGCAGTCATTGCGGATCAGGTCTTTCAGGATATTCGCTTTGGCACCAAAATCCATGACAGCGACGTGATAACGGCCCTGTCCCACCTGCCGCACACTGCCTGGCGTCACTTTCCTTACCAGCATCTTTTCCAGAGGCTGTGCCATGAGGTCTTTAATATCTTCTTCTGCCATCGTTTCCGGTACGATGACACCTTTCATTACCCCCTGGCTGCGGATAGCCCGTGTGATGGCACGCGTATCGACGCCATACAAGCAGGGAATGTGATGCGTCATGATAAATGTAGAAAGATTACCTTCATTCTGCCAGTTGCTGGGCATATCGCACAATTCACTGACAATGAATCCTGCCGCATAGGGACGATCTGCCTGTTCGATTTCATGGAATAGACCATAATTGCCGATAAGCGGATATGTCATGGTAATAATCTGGCCAGCATAGGAAGGATCCGTAAAGGTTTCCTGATAACCGGTCATGCCCGTATTGAAAACGACTTCCCCTACGGCCGGCGTATCCATCAGCATCTGTCCATAAAATTTCTGTCCATTTGCTAAAATGAGGCATCCTTTCATTTTAAGACCACCCCGTCCTTCATAACGAATTCACCATCTACAACAGTAGCCACGGCTTTACCTGTAAAAATCATTTCATCAAAAGGTGACGATTTGCCTTTAGAATAGAACGAAGAGGCATCGACCGTCCATTCTTTGTCGAGGTCAATAATAGTAAGGTCTGCGTCTTTTCCTTCAACAATGACGCCCGCATCGAGACCCAGCAATCCGGCCGGTGCGGTAGACATGGCGCGGACAATCGTCATGAGATCAACCGTTCCTGTATGATACAAATGAGTCAGGACAGCACCTACACTCGTTTCCAGTCCGACAAAACCACTCGGGGCTAGGCTGAATTCCTGATCTTTTTCGTCCCACGTATGCGGGGCATGGTCGGTCACGATGGCATCAATCGTGCCATCTTTCAATCCTTCTACGACAGCAGCCCGGTGTTCTTCCGAACGCAGTGGCGGATTGACTTTGAACCGCGGATCATACGTACGCAGTGCTTCATCGGTCAGAATCATATGCTGTGGTGTCGCTTCGGCTGTAATCTTAAGTCCCTTAGCTTTGGCACGGCGTACCATGTCGACGGCATGTTTTGTACTGATATGAGCAATATGGACAGGCGTATCTGTAATTTCCGAAAGAATGATGTCACGGGCAACGGCAATGTCTTCTGCCGCAGCCGGTCTGCCTTTAAGCCCCAGTTCTGCCGAAACGATGCCTTCATGCATCTGGCCGCCGGATACGAGAGATGTTTCTTCACAATGATCGATGACGATTTTGTGGAACATGCTGGCATATTCCATAGCCTTCCGCATGAAATCACTATCTTCCACGAAACGGCCATCATCAGAAAAAGCAACGACACCGGCTTTTGCCATCCCGCCCATAGCAGATAATTCTTTACCTTCCAGTCCTTTGGAAATGGCACCAATGACTTCAACTTTGACGACGCCTTCATGTTCGGCCTTATATTTCATTCCTTCTACCAGAATCGCTTTATCGATGACCGGGTTGGTATTAGGCATGGTAGCGACGCGGGTAATGCCACCGGCGGCTGCAGCCTGGGTACCTGTTACAACCGTTTCCTTGGCACTCTGACCCGGCTGGCGCAAATGGACATGCATATCGATAAATCCTGGAGCTACGACGAGACCGGATGCATCGTATACTTCCGCCCCATCGGCAGGAAGATTTTTACCTATAGTTTTGATTTTACCATTTTCAATGAGAATATCGCATACTTCATCCTGATTTACGGCCGGATTAACCACTCTGCCGCCTTTAACGAGTAATGTCAACGTCATCGCCTCCCATGATAGTCAGATATAAGACAGCCATACGGACTGAAACACCATTTTTTACCTGTTCCTGAATGGAGGATTGTGTCCAGTAGCATGTATCTGTATCAATTTCAATGCCGCGGTTCATTGGACCGGGATGCATAATAAGTACATCTTTTTTTGCGTTCTTCAGCCGTTTCTGGTTGACTCCGAAAAATGTATTATATTCGCCAGGTCCCGGGAAGAAGCCGACACCCTGACGTTCGCGCTGAATCCGCAGTACATTGACGACATCGGCATCCTTCAGGGCTTCATCGAGATCATAATGAACGGTAACACCCATGGCCGCCAGTTCGGGCTGCAACAGCGTACGCGGACCGACAAGGTGTACATCAGCACCCATCGTCTTGAGGCCATAAATATTGGACCGGGCTACGCGGCCATGGTCGATATCTCCTACAATGACTACTTTCAGTCCGTCAATATGACCTTTGACTTCCTGGATAGTGAACAGGTCCAGAAGAGCCTGTGTCGGATGTTCATGCGTACCATCGCCACCATTGATGATGACCGGAGAAACACATTTGCTGGCATAAAGAGGAGACCCTTCCTGTTTGTGTCTCATGACGATGGCATCCACTCCCATGGCCGTTACTGTCAGAAGAGTATCACGGAAACTTTCTCCTTTCTGGATAGAGCTGCCGCTCGGCGTGAAGTTGATGACATCAGCATCGAGATACTTGGCAGCCATTTCAAAAGAACCCCGTGTACGCGTACTCGGTTCCCAGAACATGTTGACAATAGATTTACCCTGTAACAGGTGTAATTTTTTATTGTCGCTATTGACAACTTCTTTCATTTTTCTGGCAACGCGCAGCACGAGCTCGATTTCTTCTTTGGGTACTCCCTGCAATCCCAACAGGCTTTTGCCCTGTATACTGACCATGGAAATCCTCCTTTGTAAAAAAAGACCTTCGCCGAAAGGCAAAGGTCATATCAAGGCATACGTAACATATGTCCCTTTTTAGCCTCTCTGGACTATATTAAAGGTACGTATAGAAATCAACAGAATCAGCGCAGCCTCACAGGACTGCCGCCTGAATCTTTCTTTATTATTTTATATAGATGTCCTTTTAAAGTCAAGGAAAATTTTTGACAAAAAAATTTTTAATTATACCATTTTGGTACATTGACATACATGTTTTCCGACTCATCCCAGAAATCTTCTTCCTCCATATACTCATCCGCATCGGCTATGGCTTCGGCTATGTGACCGGCTTCTTCTTCCATATCATTGATGCAGGCTTCGGCCAGCCGGAGCTGGGCTTCCATTTCTTCTGTCCGCCCGTCTCTGCGCGCCTGGAAATAATCCCGCATAGCCAGAATCAACGTTCCGGCACTGACTTGTACCTTGTAACTTGTATTTTTTTTCATGTATCCTCCTGAAACAACAGCCTCCAGACGACTGCAAATAATTCATCCATGCTCTTTCTATTGTACCACTTCCGTCAAGTGCCTCAGGCCTGTTGGAAGTAAAAATTTCCGGCTGTATTCCTCTCATAAAAATGTTACAATAAAGGAAATACATTACAGGAGGAATTCCATCGTGCCACAACGCCATTATCTGAGGGGTTATCTCTGTGCTGGCGGTGGTGCAGTTATCTGGGGACTGACCGGTACGGCCGGCCAGTATCTGCTCCACCATTACACCATTGATTCGTTCTGGATTTCCAGCGTCCGCCTCATCGGCGCCGGTCTGTTTCTGATGCTCATGGCAGCTCCTCATTATAGAGCGATGAAAGACATGCTGAAGATACGCCGCAATGTCATTCTGCTTCTCTGTTATTCTATCTTTGGCCTGCTCATGAGTCAGACGGCATTTTATACGACCATCCAATATGCCAATGCCGGTACGGCCGCCGTCCTGCAGACGTTATGTGTCGTGATGATGGCTGTCATCGTCTGTTTCCGCGGCCACCGCCTGCCTACACGGGCCGAAACACTATCCGTCTTTCTGGCTCTGGCCGGCGTCTTCCTCATCGCTACCAACGGAGACCCATCTACGATGGTATTGTCTTCCAAGGCCCTTATGTGGGGACTGATTACAGCCGTCGCCAGTGTCTGTTATTCATTTCTGGCACAGGATCTGGTCTGGCACTGGGGCAGTATTACTGTCAACGCCCTGGGCATGTTCATCGGCGGAGTCGTTTTCTGCTGTTTCCTGCAACCCTGGACCATTCCCACTGACCTCGATATGACAGGGTATCTGCTTCTGGCCGCCGTCGTACTCATCGGTACGGTCCTGACATACAATCTTTTTTTGCGCGGCGTCGGTGACATCGGTCCTGTCAAAGCCACCCTGCTGGGAACACTGGAACCGGTAACCTCCTCTATTGCATCGGCTGTTTTTCTCGGTACCGTTTTCTATCTTCCCGAACTCATCGGATTCGCCTGCATCCTGGCTACCGTATTTCTTGTCACACTTCAGCGCAGGCAGCCTGCATAAAAAAACTGGCTTTCCTCTAAACGGAAAAGCCAGTTTTTTATAATATTATTTACCATGTAAAAGCATCATCACCGACACCGAGAGGAACTTCCGGGAATCCCGACGGCACAGGCTGGACCAGCATAAAAATCAATACAGTAAGTACAGTCAGTCCCAGAGCCAGGTAGGAAAAATGGGAACGCGTACTGTGTTCGTAGAGTCCGAAAAGGCGGATGCCAATGGCCGCCCCAATAGAAGTAAACAGCGACCCCAGAGAAAAGTACTGATACAGGAAATAGGATACAATCAGTCCGATGACCATAGCCGTATTGAGTACGATGGGATAGCACCGCGATAAGGCAGACGGTGTATTTCGCCGCATGGCCGCAAACCAGTCCGACGCATCGATGCCTGTAAGCCCCGTAACGAACGCACTTCCATAAAGAAGCTTATCCCATATGTCCGTAAGCTGATTGCGGTTGCCACTGCGCCACATAAGGAACGCATAGGCCAGTATCATGATGCCGGCAAAAATATAATAGTATTCAGCAGGCAGGAACTGCACCAATGCTACGCCTGCCACGACACAGACTGATCCGATGGCACATAATGTGACAAGCTGCTGCCGGGCGGGGCGCACTTTTTTATCCATGGCAAAATATACTTTTGCAAAGATTTCCAATAAAAAGACGGCGACAAAAAATACAATACCAAAAAAGGCATTCAGAGCCGTCAGCGCTATCATGACCAGAATAGGAATTGCCAGTTTAAAACCGGGAAAGAAATAAAATTCCTTTAACTTCATCAGATGCTGCTGAGAATAAATCGTGAAATACGTAAACACATTGAAAAGCAGCATGGCGACCACTGCTTCAACCGGCTTTGCCCCCATGTACAACAGCGTCATGAGCGTACACATGCTCATATTGACACCGGTAAAACGGGCAAAGACAGCTGCTACCAAGCCTGCATTAAAGAAAGGCAAAATAGCCCATAACATATCCATAGTAACAATCTCTCCTACAAGTTATTTCAGATGGTGGCTGCCCCGTTCCGTCATGGGAATTCCCTGTTTGCAAAGCGGGCATTCTTCCGGTTTGTATGTTGGAACCGTCAGATGAAGGAGAGCCTGCACCTTATCTTTAGGTACGCCGAATTCGGCTTTGCCGCCGCTGCGGTCAACGAGAAGGCCGACTCCGACAATGACGCCACCAGCTTTTTTGACTACATCGACTACTTCCTGAACGCTTCCGCCAGTAGTCACGATATCTTCTACAATCAGAACGCGTTCGCCCGGTTCAATATGGAATCCCCGGCGCAGTGTCATGACGCCTTTTTCCCTTTCCGTAAAGATAGCCCGTGTACCCAGAGCCTTGCCGACTTCATGAGCCAGCAGGATACCGCCCGTCATAGGCCCCATAACGGTCTGGACATTCTGATCCTTAAACCGTTCTGCCAGTTCCTTACAAAGCTTTTCTGTATATTCCGGATGCTGGAGGACATTAAATTTTTCTACATATAAGGGGCTGTGCAGGCCGGATGTCAAAAGAAAATGACCTTCCAATACAGCTTTCGTTTCTACTAATAATTGTCTTACTTCTTCTTCAGATAACATTGCCAATCATACCTCCTGTATTTCTTCTAAAATTTTATCGGCAGCACATGCCGGATCAGCCGCTTTCGTAATAGGCCGTCCGATGACCAGGTGAGATGCTCCATCATGCAATGCCTGAGATGGCGTCGTAAAGCGTTTTTGGTCATCTGCTACAGCAAAGGACGGACGGATTCCCGGAGTAACAATCAGAAAATCCGGGCCATTCATTTCCCGTATTTCCTGCGCTTCATAGGGAGACGAAACAGTTCCATCAATACCCGATTCTTTAGCCAGGGCCGCCAGCTTTTTGACTTCTTCAGCAATGCTGCAGGCTCCTCCTACTTCTCTCCATGCCGTTTCATCTATACTCGTCAGGATGGTTACAGCCAGCAGACGGGGCCGGGCAATTTGCAGGCGGGCCGATTCTTCCCGTGCAGCTGCTGCCGCAGCTTCCATCATGGATCTGCCTCCCATTCCATGAAGAGTCATCAGATCCACTCCCAGACGGGTAAGGGCCCGTACGCTCTGGGCTACGGTATTAGGGATATCGTGAAGTTTTAAATCCAGAAACACATGTTTCCCCTGTTCTTTCAGATAGCGTACCGTATCAGGTCCGGCACTATAAAACAGCTCCATACCGACTTTGTAGAAAGAAATGCGATCTCCTAAAGTTTCTACGAGACGTTTCATATCTTCCAGCGAATGTACATCCAGAGCTGTAATAATACGATCATCTGCCATGGTATTCCTCCTGTCACAACGTATTGCCAATCTGCAATCACACAGCTTTAAAGGCATATCTATGTAATTATGACATGGTTTATATAGAGTGTCAACTAAAAGCCTTTCTCTGACGGCCCGTACCACTAAGCATTACATGGCTTCATGGCTAATAGCCTGCACGGCCCGGTCATATACATCCTGCAACGTATGTTTTTGCAATTCTTCTTCAAACTTCTGCTGTATATCATCCAGAATTCCTTCCAGACTCTGATGAATATTTCTGCCAACAGGACACTTATCATTGGGGTGCTCATGAAAATGGAACAGGCTTTCATCAGGCTTCTTTTCTACGGCCTGGTAAACATCGAGAAATGTAATTTCCGTCAAAGGCCGCGTCAGGGTAATGCCGCCGGGACCACGCTTAATATCAATAACGCCAGCCTCCCGGAGCTGGGACATGATATTTCGGATAATAACCGGGTTATTTCCTACACTGCCTGCCAAAAAATCACTAGTTACTTTATAATTGCCGGAAAAATACCGGACAGCTGTCAATACATGTATCGCAATAGTAAATTTTGTAGAAATCTGCATGCTTCACACCTCTTTGTCAATCTATCATTCATTATACAAAAGTATATCAGGAAAGCCCCCACTTGTCTCTCTTTTTAGCAGATGTAGATAAACAAAATCTTGTTTTATGTTTTTAGTCAAATATCATTATGAAGTCAAAGTCTAGGAAAGTCTTTTGCCTCCTGTTGTAATAACAACAGATTTACAGGATACATCCGTGCTATAGTACAGACAGACAAAGATAAGTCACATAAATCCATAGATATTTTCAACAGGAGGAATATATGATGAATGAAAAAACAATGACCGTAACAGAAGATATGCTCATGGGAGACATTATGCGCAGCTACCCCGAAGTAGTAGACACATTATTGGAACAGGGTATGCATTGCCTGGGCTGCCCGTCATCCCAGCAGGAAAGCCTGGCAAATGCCTGCTATGTACATGGCCTCGACGCCCGCACCGTAACGGCCGCCGTCAACGCCACCATTCAGGCACATCGTGCATAAAGGAGGAAGCAGATTATGAGTAAATTTTTAGGACCTGTCCATTTCTGGTTATATCACAAAATACAGTTTCAGGAATCCCTTATAGACGCTCTCATTTCCTGCGCCGTACAGAAAGGCTGGAACGATGAAGATCTGACCCGTTTCAGTTGCCCGGACCGCCGTCAGCTTGATGAAATCATTGACGAAACCAATATTCATGGCTGGCTGCAGACACGCATCCAGGATGCAGAAACCCGGTATGCCAGCCTCGTCCTGTACCTTGCCGGCTCTGATGAAACCCGTCTGAAAGTGCTGGAACAAGCAGCTGGCGATTTTGGTGCCGCCCAAAACCTGCAAGCTGCTACCGCGCCGGAAGCATTCCACCGTCTCGATGACCTGCTCCTCGACGGTATGCCGTGTGATCAGATTAACCGCGTCTCTCACAGCAGTGATGATGTCATTACCTGGATACAGTCTGCTGACATCCACAGTGATTACTGGCAGGGACATGGTCAATGGTATTATCTGCTCCGTCAGGCTCTGATAGCTGGCCTGTTATCCCACACCGATTATTCATTTCTTCATAAAGAAGACGGCTCATTCCATATCGTGAAAAAAGCCGCCTGAGAAAGGTAGGATACGTATGTATTGTACAGAAGTTATGGTAAAACAGCATGCCAATATTTCGCGGATGCTGAAGGTAATAGAAAAGGCCTGCTGTGCTATTTTGGATGGTTCCCCCATCGATTGCAATGAATTTACAGAAATTCTGAAATTTATCCGTACCTATGCAGACGGACATCATCACCGCCGGGAAGAACTTGTCTTATTTCCCGAAATGGTACAACATCTGGAAAAAATCGCCTCCGTCATCATTAATCACGGCATGCTTGTTGAGCATGATCTCATCCGTGCCCATGTCCGTGCGTTGGATGACGCATTGAAAAACTATCAGGCTCATCCTGATACGTTATATAAACTCCAGATCCTGACAGAAGCCATGGCCTATGTAAACCGCCTGCAGGCTCATGTCGATAAAGAAAATACGGTCGTATACCCTATGGCAGACCGCAGCCTGCCGGCAGAGATAAAAGAAAAGATTGATGCTGCAGTTCATAATATGGAAAAAGAAGAAGGACAGGATTTTGCTGCTCCTTATCTGTCTCTGCTGGAACGACTGGAACATAAATATCATATCGCATAATAAGAATAGACAAGGACCGCCGCCCCATATCCGGGCAGCGGTCCTTATTTATTACACGGTCCAGGTTATTTCCACAGGACGTTAGAATTTTGTACGGCGTATTTGCCACCGCTAACCTCAATAGTAGTACCGGTAATATAGCTGGCTGCATCCGATGCCAGAAAAATAAGAACCTTAGCCATTTCTTCGGGAGAACCCACCCGGTGGAGGGCAATCGCATCGATGAGTGATCCCGTAATATCAGCAGCAATGCGGTCCGCATTCATAGGAGTATCAATCACACCAGGTACATAGGCATTGACCCGGATATGCTGGGGAGCCAGTTCAGCTGCCATCGTCTTTGTCATATTCGTAACGGCTGCTTTCGTAGCACCGTACATCGTACCTCCCACAGAAGGGACAAGCGAAGCGTAGGAAGAAGCGTTCAAAATAACGCCGCCTTTTTCGCCCATAGCCCGGGCAGCAATCTGTGTCCCAAAGAGGACACCTGTCAGATTGACCCGCACCATTTTTTCCCAGTCTGATAAGGTAATATCCATAAGTTTTTTGCCAATATTGATGCCGGCATTATTTATCCAGATATCGATATGACCATATTGGCCCAGTACCTCGTCAGCAAACCGCTGCAGCTCTTCTATATTACCGGCATCAGCCTGAGCCGCAAATACGGTCACACCTGCCGCGTGGCATTCCTGATTAAACGCTTCGATTCTCTTCTGAGTTCTGCCACAGACAGCAACGGCTGCTCCCTCCCGGCAAAAGCCGATGGCGCAGGCCGCGCCGATGCCAGCCGTACCACCCGTAATGACAACTACTTTTCCTTTCAATCCTAATTCCATGTTGAACCTCCTATCCTGTTTTCTATGAATATGATATCATGCTTCTCCCGGCAGCACAAATCCCCTGTCCACATTAAAGCGTATCATATTTTTATTATTTAATATTGATTATTTGTTGACAAGATGGGTGGAAGATGTTACAATACAAACATCGAAAGAGAAATGATTTAGTTGATAAAGAATATAGGAGGTTATACGTTATGGAATTAAAAGGATCAAAGACTGAAAAAAATTTACAGGCTGCATTTGCTGGTGAATCTCAGGCACGCAATAAATACACCTACTATGCCAGTGTAGCTAAAAAAGCCGGTTACGAACAAATCAAAGCATTCTTCGAAGAAACAGCCAATAATGAAAAAGAACATGCAAAAATCTGGTTCAAACTGCTCAACGGTGGCGAATTGCCAAATGACATCAATGCATTAAAAGACGCCGCTGCCGGTGAACATTATGAATGGACCGAAATGTATCCGACGTTTGCAAAAGAAGCTCGTGAAGAAGGCTTCAATACGATTGCCTATTTATTTG
The DNA here is from genome assembly GCF_002395615.1 of Megasphaera sp. UBA4233. Taxonomy (NCBI): domain Bacteria; kingdom Bacillati; phylum Bacillota; class Negativicutes; order Veillonellales; family Veillonellaceae; genus Megasphaera; species Megasphaera sp. UBA4233. Next base: position 14,440 of record NZ_DGXL01000005.1, read on the forward strand.
AAAAAGTAGCAGAAATCGAAAAACATCATGAAGAACGGTATTTGGCACTGCTGGCAAATGTAGAAAACGGTACCGCTTTCAAGAAACCTGAAAAGAGAACATGGGTCTGCCGTAACTGTGGATACATCGTCGAAGCTGATGAAGCACCGAAAGTTTGCCCCGTATGCGCTCATCCCCAGTCCTTCTTCGAATTGAAAAACGACAACTATTAATAAGAATATAGTAATGTGATACCGAAAAAAACAAGAACCATTTTATATGTGGTTCTTGTTTTTTTACGTAAGCGTAAAATCAAACTGTGTATGTAAAATGCCGGACGTTAGAAAAAGCTCTCAGATTACCTATCGGATGATGGTATATTATCTCATGAAAGAAAATCTGGGTAAATCCACCCTTTTATTATTCGCTTACCCTGGGAGGATAGGAAACCGCCACTCCTCACTTCCCACTAATCACGAACCACACAAAAAAAGCACTAGCATAAGCTAG
>NZ_DGXL01000027.1:0-57825 GCF_002395615.1 Megasphaera sp. UBA4233
TGCCAGCTGAGCTAATGGTCCATGCGATGTGTCTTCTTGCTGAGCACATTGATAATATTACACCAGTTGAAGAAAAAATGCAAGTCTTTTTTTTCGATTTATACAGATGCAACGAGATAAAGCCGATTTCATGCCACACAGGTCTGTATATACAGCTATACGGAACTGTGTGGCATGAAAAATCTGATGAGGACTATCTATTGCTCTTTTCTGTCCGGGTTAAACAGGATATGGCTGGGAATCTGGGCGGCAAAAATCCCGATAGACATGAGGATACATCCTGATAATTCCCGCAGAGTCATCGATTCACCGAGTATAAAGAATCCAGCAAGGGCACTGAAAATCATTTCACAGCTGAGAAGGAGTGAAGCTTCTGTAGGTGGCACGTGTTCCTGTCCGACAATCTGCAGGGTATAGCCGACACCGCTGGAAAAAATGCCGCAATAGAGGATGGGGATAGCCGATGCGGCAACGGCAGCCAGGGTCAGTGTTTCTCCCGCCAGGGGCATAGAAAGGAAGTTATAAATGCCACAGAATATGAATTGGCCTAAAGCTAGGTAGACGCCGCGATAATAGCGGACGAAGCGATCGACAATGAGGATGTGGAGAGCCCAGAAGAGGACGCCGGCCAGTTCCAGCACGTCGCCGATATTAAGTGGCTGGCTGTCACTGTGGAAGGCCAACAGGTACAGGCCGGCCAGAGCGGTCAGGCATCCTGCTATATGGGACAGACGCAGGGGATTGCGCAGGAACAGTCCGAGAATCGGGACGACGACGATGTATAAAGCAGTAATGAAGCCGGCTTTGCCCGCTGTCGTATAAAACATGCCTATCTGCTGCAGTGATGCGCCGGCATACAATACGAACCCGAGGATGGCACAAGCAGCCGGGAGTGACAAGTAGGAAGGAGGCGTGTCAAAATCCGGTGCCTGTTTACGACTGATCCACCAGACGACGGGCACAATGGAAAGGGCTCCGACCCAGAAGCGAATGCCATTGAAGGCAAAGGCACCGATCGTATCGGTGCTCACCCGTTGGGCGACAAAGGCACAACCCCAGAAAAACGTGGCGGCTAACAAGAAAAAACGGTCTTTTATCATGGTTATCCATTCCTTTTGAAAAATTTACAATATACGTATTATACCATATAGCGGCGTATTTATTTACTATAATTCTGCAAGTAGTTTTGTTCATATACGCCTACTACAAGATGACATGACAGGTGTAAATCATCAATGTAAAGAAAATGTCAACGAATCATTGGCATGGGGCTGAAATTTGATGTATAATAAAGTCAATATGATTGGGAGGCGAGAATATTGTATACAAATGCTTTGTTGACTGATCTTTATCAGCTGACAATGATGCAGGGACTGTATTTCGAAGGCAAACACAATCAGGCCTGCGTGTTTGACCGGTATTACCGGCATAATCCATTTAATGGGGGTTATACGGTAGTGGCCGGACTGGAACACCTCATTGACTATGTCAAGAATATCCATTTCAGTGATGATGATCTGGCTTATTTGAAGAGTACGGGGATTTTCGAAGATACCTTTCTGGATTATCTAAAACGATTCCATTTTACGGGGAGCATTTATGCTATGCCAGAAGGGACTGTCGCATTTCCGCAGGAAGTATTACTGCGTGTAGAAACGACAAAAGATGAATCCCTTTTACTGGAAACGTGCATGTCTATGATCATGAATCACGAAAGCCTGATTGCGACCAAGGCCCGCCGTGTCCGCTGTGTTGCTGGTGATGATACCCTGATGGAATTCGGCCTGCGCCGTGCCCAGGGGGCTTCTGCCGGTGTGTATGGTGCACGGTCTGCCATGATTGGCGGATTCAATGGCACGAGCAATATGCTTTCGGGAGCTAAATTTGGCATGCCTGTCATGGGGACGATGGCCCATAGCTGGGTCATGAGTTTTCCGACTGAACTGGAAGCATTTCGCACGTATGCCAAACATTATCCCAACAGTCTTATCCTCCTGGCCGATACGTATAATACACTGAAACAAGGGGTTCCCGATGCTATTACGGTATTCCGGGAAATGAAGGAAGCGGGAACACTGCCTTCTTTCTATGGCATCCGTCTGGACAGTGGTGATCTGGCATACCTTTCTAAAGAAGCGCATAAAATGTTCGCAGCAGCGGGATTCCCTGATGCCGTCATTGCCGCTTCCAATGATCTTGATGAAAACCTGATTGCCGAACTGAAGCTCCAGGGATGTGCTATCAGCTCCTGGGGAGTAGGGACTAATCTCATTACCGCCAAGGACAGCCCGTCGATGGGTGGCGTGTTTAAGATGGCTGGCCAATATGAAGGTGACAAGTTCATACCTAAAATCAAGATGAGCGATAATGCTGAAAAAATTTCCAATCCGGGCCGCAAGAATGTACTGCGCATTTACGATAAAACGACGGGCAAGATGAAGGCCGATATCATCATTCTCGAAGGAGAAACGATTGATCCGTCCAAAGATCTGCGCCTTTCCAGTGATAAGACGCCCTGGCGCTCCCGTATCATTCCGGCTGGTTCCTTTACGGTAAGAACGATGTTGCAGCCGGTGTTCGTCAAAGGCGAACTCGTCTATACGCCGCCGACGCTGAAGGATATCATGGCATATGCAGACCAGGAAATTGATACTTTGTGGCCGGAATACAAGCGACTTGTCAATCCGGAAACCATGTGGGTACAGCGCAGCACGCGCCTCTCTGAACTGCGTCATCAGATTCTGACAGAAGAAGCTGCTCATTTTCAATAATTAGAATCTGGTTCAAAAGCATACAAACGGGGATAAAATCTCTCTTTGTATGCTTTTTTTTCTCCTATCCCCTGTGATATAATAAATACGATTCTAATTTCTTTACCGGTGAGGTGATCATCAAATGTGGGGAACAATTATCGGTGATATAGCCGGTTCTGTTTATGAAATGCCCGTAGATGGGGCTGCTTCCATCAAGACAAAAGACTTCCCGTTCTGGGGAACAGGCTGCCGGTTTACCGATGACACGGTGACAACGGTGGCGGTCGGACAGGCACTGATGGAAAGCCGGATGAAAGGACAGGCGGTTACGCCTCTACTCTGTCGGTATCTCCGCTATTGGTGCCGCCGGTTTCCCGGCGTCGGGTACGGGCCGCGTTTTATCCATTGGTATGAAAGTGATGACATGGGGCCTTATGGAAGCTGGGCCAATGGAGCCGCTATGCGCGTCGCTCCGGCAGGATGGCTGGCAGATACTCTGGCAGAAGCACAATATCTGGCAGAACTGTCGGCCGTAGTTACGCATAATACGGAAGAAGCTATCCAGGGGGCTGTGGCTGTTTCGTCGGCGATTTATCTGGCCCGTGCGGGCATCCGGCGCGATGACATACGTGTGTATCTCCAAGACCACTTTTATCCGCTGGACCGCAGCCTCAATGAGATACGCCGGGATTATGGGTTTACTTCGCGGACATCCCGGAGCGTACCCGAAGCCATCGAAGCATTTCTCGAAAGCAGCGATTATGAAGATGCCGTCCGCAATGCTATTTCCCTCGGGGGAGATACGGATACACAGGCCGCCATAGCCGGCAGTATGGCCGAAGCATATTATGGCATACCGGAAAGGATGTGCCAGAAAGCGACATCCTATTTGCCAGCAGACATTCATCAACAGGTTGAGCGGCTGTATGCCTATATACATAACAGAAAGAGGGGGCTATCATGATAGAACCAGAAATGAAAGAACGATATGAAAAATTACGCGCTATATTAAAAGAAATGGAAAGCGTCGTCATCGGCTTTTCCGGCGGCGTAGACAGTACATTTTTGTCCTATACGGCGCACGATGTATTGGGGGACCAGGCCCTCGCTGTAACCGCCGTTTCACCGACGCTGCCGGAAAGCGAAGAACGGGATGCCCGTGATATGGCTGCCAGCATTGGTATCCGTCATCTCGTCGTCCATTCGACGGAATTTTCTGATCCGGAGTTTGTAAAAAATCCTAAGAACCGCTGCTATATCTGCAAGAAAATCCGTTTTACTGCATTGGTAAATCTGGCAAAACAGGAGGGCTTTCACTGGGTTGTTGATGGAGGGAATGTCGATGACCTGGGCGATTTCCGGCCGGGGATGAAAGCTCTGGAAGAAATGGCTGATGCCGTCCGCAGTCCGATGATAGAAGCGGGAATTACCAAAGCCGATATCCGGGCACTTTCGCAGGAACTGGGCCTCAGGACCTGGAATAAACAGAGTGCCGCCTGCCTGGCCAGCCGCATTCCTTATGGTGTGGAACTGACACCGCAGCGCCTTTCCATGATTGATAAAGCAGAACAATACATTGCGCCCTATATCACAGGGTCGCTGCGCGTCCGCTATCACGGCGATGTAGCACGCATCGAGGTGAGAGAAGATGAAATCCCGGCTATCCTGGCTCACCGCAAGGATATCGTACAGGCTTTGCGCCGTTGTGGATTTACCTATGTGTCGCTCGATCTGGGCGGTTACGAAATGGGAAGTCTCAATGAAGTAATTGAAACAGATGAGGAAGATAAATGAAAGTAACGAAACAAATCAAACAGGAAATGCTGCAGCGGTTTCAAGATCAATATGGCATCATGAAACCGGCTCTCCATTATACGTCGCCCTTTGAACTGATGATAGCCGTCATCCTGTCAGCCCAGTGTACGGATGAACGGGTCAATAAAGTAACAGCAGAAATGTTTCCTGCATACAATACGCCAGAAAAAATACTGACACTGGGACTTGAAGGTCTGGAAGAAAAAATCCGTACCTGTGGGTTGTATCACAGCAAGGCAAAAAATATTCTGGCTAATTGTGCCATTCTTTGTGAACAATATCATGGAGAGGTACCGCACACATTTGATGAACTGGTCAAACTTCCCGGCGTGGGCCGCAAGACGGCCAACGTACTGGTAAGCATTTTATACGATACGCCGGCCATCGCCGTTGATACCCATGTATTCCGCGTGGCGAACCGGCTTCAGTTGGCCATTGGCAGTACGCCCCTTGAAGTGGAAAAAGGGCTTCAGAGGGCCATTCCAAAAGAGTGGTGGAGCCGGGCCCATCACTGGCTTATCTGGCATGGACGCCGTGTCTGCAAGGCGAGGAAACCACTTTGTGACCAGTGTTTCCTCCAAGATCTGTGCCCGGGAAAGGAACAGGGTAAATAAGATGGACCGGGGACAGGCTATGGACCAGACTTGTTTCAGACACAGCGATTATGAAGGAGCGGGAACATGAACATAGACCGCCATCGCGTCATCCAGCGCTTTACAGCATACGTTCAGAAATTTGATCATACCGATGCCGGCGTCGTGCTCAAATATGAGCATTCCATGCGGGTGAGCCGGATTATAGAGGATATTGCCCGTGGTATATCGTTGTCTGACGGGGATGTAAATCTTGCCTGGTGCATAGGGGTGCTCCATGATATCGGGCGGTTTGAACAGCTCCGGGAATATCATACCTTCATTGATTACCGCTCTGTAGACCATGCAAAATATGGCGCAAAGTACTTATTCGGCGAAGGCCATATCCGGGATTTCCTGACTGATGCGTCCGAAGACGACGTAATCCGGCTGGCCGTGGGACTGCACAACGTCTTTCAGCTCCCCTGTGAGCTCACACCCCGGCAGAGGCAGTTCTGCCAGCTCATCCGGGATGCCGATAAGATTGACATTTTCCGCGTCTATGCAACGCATCTGGAGAAACCGGATAATGTCTGGCATACCGATTTGTCCCGGCTGAAAGAGCAGCCCATATCGGATGCTGTCATGGCACAGGCCCGAAGGATGCGGACTATCCGTACAGAAGACAAAAAGACCCGCATGGATTTTTATGCAGGCGTACTCTGCCTATATTTTGAACTGTCATATGCTGTAAGCCGGGAACTGGTAAAGGAACAGGGCTATTATGAAAAACTCCTCCAATTCCATTCCCGCAATCGGCAGACAGAAGCTCGGCTGGATGAAATCCGCAGTCTCGTAAAGTGCCTCGGAAATCAGCAGAATCAGGATGGTCTTTAAATAAATTTAAATTTTATTAGCGCATATCCCATTTACGTTATAAGAGGTGTATAATAGAATTCGTAATGATAAAATATTGGTAATTTTATCAGATAATAAAACTGATATAAGGAAAAGGGATATGATGAAGCTTTTAGTGACAGGTGGGGCTGGTTTTATTGGCTCCCACGTATTGGAAAAACTTCATGCTATGGTAGACAGGCAGGTCGTAGTCTTTGACAATTTGACGAGTGGTTCACCCGATAATGTACCGCCGGGTATGGAACTGGTACGGGGAGATGTACGGGATACGGATTCCCTTGAAAGTTTGTTTGCCAGCCATGATTTTGATGCAGTTATCCATCTGGCTGCACAAACATTAGTGCCGACTTCCGTTGCCAATCCCGTGATGGATCTTCAGGTTAATCTGGAAGGAATCCTGCATATTCTGGAATGTTGCCGGACCTACCATGTACATCACGTGCTGTTTTCTTCCAGTGCTGCTGTGTACGGGGATAATCCGCATGTTCCTCTGGTGGAAACGGAACGGCTTATGCCTTCTTCGCCGTATGGGATTACGAAGATGACGACAGAACAGTATCTGCGGGTCTATCATGAACTGTACGGCCTTGATGCGACGGTCTTCCGCTTTGCCAACGTGTATGGCGAACGTCAGGGAGAAAAAGGAGAGGGCGGCGTAGTCAGCATTTTCTGCAAGCTCCTGGCGATGGGCAAGGCCATTACGGTATACGGCGACGGCAGGCAGACCCGGGATTTTGTCTATGCCGGGGATATAGCCGATGCCATCATACAAGCGTTGCCGCTCAAAGGATTTCACACGTTCAATGTATCGACGGGAAAAGAAACGAGCATCAATGATTTGATCCGCTGCTTTGAAGACGCTATCGGACACTCTGCCGACGTGCACTACACCGAAGCGCGTACGGGAGACATCCTTCGTTCCGTGTTGAGTCATGATGCATTGAAACAGACATTGGGTATCGTTCCGGCCATGGAACTTCCTGAGGGAATTAAAAAAACGTATGCCTGGTATCAGAGCCAGCAATCAGAATGGAAATAGAAATGAACGACGGAGGCTGTTCCCAGAGGATGGCTTCCGTTTTTTTGCTTTGATTCTTTGTTTTTTATCTGCTTTGGGATACAATAATATTATGTAGTAGTAGAAATATACGGCAGCTGCATAGGAGAAATGCAGCATGATTCCAGCCGGTATAAAGGAGTGAATGATGATGAACCAACGTGTAGTCGTACTGAATGGTGCCAAGATGAATTATGATGGGAAACTGGATTTCTCCGTCCTTTCACCCGATACGGTCGTCTATGATGACACTCAGGCGGACGAAATCGTGGAACGGATTGACGGGGCGGCGGCCGTCATCACGAAGGAAATGCCCGTTCCGTCTGATATTATACAACGGTTTCCCGACAGCGTGAAACTCATCGTGGAAGCAGGGACGGGCTATAACAATATTGATATAGAGGCAGCAAGAGAAAAAGGGATTACCGTATGCAATATCCCGGCCTACAGCACACAGCGCGTGGCCCACACGGCCATTATGCTTCTCCTGAATCTGGCATCGTCCATGAGAGAGCAGATGGCTATGCTGGCAAAGGGAGACCGGCGCAACTTTACGGAACATCTCATGGTGCCCCATGGAGAAGTCAATGGAAAAATACTGGGCATTATTGGAGCCGGTCATATTGGCAGGGAAGTCATGAACATAGCCATCGTTCTCGGAATGGAAGTCGTCGTGTATACGCGTACGCCCCGGCCGGATGAAAATCACATTACCTATACGAATCTGGAAACGGTTCTCCGGACCTGCGACTATCTATCTATTCACTGCCCTCTGACGGACAAGACGCGTCATCTTATCGATAAGGACGCCATAGCACTGATGAAACCATCAGCCTGCATCATCAATACGGCCCGCGGTGCCATCATTGATGAACCGGCACTCATAGAAGCCCTGCAGGAGCATCGTCTGGCGGGGGCAGGACTGGATGTGCAGGAAACGGAGCCACCGGCAGCGGACAGCCCGCTTTATACGATGAACAATGTAATCCTCACACCTCATATGGGCTGGAAAGGCTTGGAAACGCGGCAGCGGCTGGTTCATATCATAGCCGATGACGTCCGTCATTTCTTCGATGGGAATCCTATCAATGTAGTTAGTCAATAAAATCGTTTCAGACAAGAACGTCGTTCCGGCGTTGAGGTCATAGAAAAATGCCTGCTTCTGACAAGACAGAAGCAGGCAGGGAGAACTGGATATGCAAGATCGTTGGAAAGTTTCGGTCCGGCTGGCATCGTTTCTGGCACTGGCGCTGGTATTGCAGAGCATCCGCCTGGTCGTACCGCTGCCGGGACCGGTAAATATGTTTTTTATTGGCAGTCTGCTCAATGCAGTCATGATTCTGTCTATCTGGCAGACTCGTTCGTACCGGGCCTGTATTATCGGTCTGATACTGCCTATGGGGGCATTTCTGCAGGGACAACTGCCACTGGTTTTCCTGATTCCTGTCATCGGTCTGGGCAATGCCTGCTTCATGGCCTGGGTATATCGCTTCCGCCGCAGCCGGGCTGCCCTTTTTGCCGGGCCGCTCGTGAAAGCGGGCATCCTCTATGGAGGTACAAACATCGTCCTCGCCATAGTGGCACTACCGGATGTAGTGGGGCAGACACTCAGCTTTATGATGAGCTGGCCTCAGATAGTAACGGGTTGTGTGGGAATCGTCCTGGCCGGTATCGTCTGGCGGCGGCTTTAGTATTTCATGGCTTCTTTTTTTGCCAGCTGGTCGCATCGTTCGTTCAGATCGACACCGGCGTGGCCTTTGACCCAGTGAAACGTTACGTGATGACTGCCATAGAGAGCGTCGAGAGCCATCCACAGTTCCCGGTTGAGTACGGGAGTCCCATCGGCCTTTTTCCAGCCCCGGCGCTTCCAGGCAGCCAGCCAGCGGGTGATGCCGTTCTTTAAATACTGGCTGTCCGTATAGAGAGCGACCCGTGAACCGGCCGGGGCCCACTGCAGGGCTTTGATTGCTGCTGTCAGTTCCATCCGGTTATTGGTCGTAGAAGGATGACCGCCAGATTGTTCGGAAACGGCCCCTGTGGCAATAGTACGGGCAACCATAGCCCAGCCGCCGGGACCGTCGGGATTTCTCAGGCAGGACCCGTCGGTATAAATGATGTAGTCCTGATCTGTATCTGCCGGCTGTTCCTGATGCAGCTGGGGCACCTTTTCCCCGTGGAACAGGCGATGACCGGAGGACTGTGCCGTATGAGAACCGGCGGAATCATCACCAGACAGCCAGCGCATCGCCTCTTCTGCACTGGTAAATCCTTTGAAACGGGCTCCGGCATAGCCGGTTACCTGTTTCTGGCATTCAGCCCAGGTGGTAAACAGTCCAGTCTGGCGGCCGTTTCGTACGGCATATATTTTTTTTGGCATAGAAACACCTCATTTCAGAATTATTATCGTACTGATTGTATCATGGAATGAACCGATTTAATAGAGAAAACCATAGAAAGGATGTTCGTACTATGAAATACAGGATGTCCCTCATGCGCTTTATTTTACTAATTTTTGGTTGTTTCTTTGTCCTGTCTGGAGTGCAGGCAGCGACTATCATCAACAGCGATGGCTATTATAAAGATATCCGCCTTGCAGGAAAAGTACGGGTTGTCGATTCTTTTCCCGATATACGGGTACAGGTCGTTCAGAGCTTTCCTGATTTACGCGTTAAAGTTGTCGATTCCTTTCCCGATAGCATTGGTGAGTGGCAGTTTGTAAGTTATGGGGAAGATTTTACCATCCAGTTTGTCGATTCGTTCCCTGATATCCGTATCCGTTTTGTCCATAGTTTTCCCGGAGTAGAATAATGGAGGTATATTATGACAGAAGAAGAAAAAATATTTTCAGGTCATATCTTTAACAACCGTTGTAGTGAACTGGTAGAAATCAAGCGGCGCACCCACCGGCTGTGCCGGGAATATAATCGCCTCGATGAGACTGACCCCGCAAGAACGGATATCATGCGTCAGGTCATGGGATCCATCGGCCGGATATTTTATTTTCAGGGACCGCTCCAGTTCAACTATGGCTGCCATACGTTTATCGGGGAAAATTTTTTTGCTAATTTCAATCTGGTCGTCATGGACGATGCCCGCGTATTCATTGGCGATAACGTATGTATCGGCCCCAATGTATCACTTCTGGCAACGAATCATCCCCTTCTTCCACAGGAACGGCTGGGCCTGAGTGAAGAAGGGCGGATGACTATGGCCGAATTTGCCGAGGATATCCATATCGGGAATAATGTCTGGATTGCTGCTAATGTAGCCGTCCTGGGCGGTGTTCATATCGGTGACAACGTGGTCGTCGGAGCCGGATCGGTCGTGACAAAGGATATTCCTGACAATTATCTGGCTTTTGGCGTTCCCTGCAAGCCCATCCGGCCCATTACAGTTGACGATTCCCAGGCCTGGCGCATCCTGCCGGAGGACCGGGAGTTTTTCCGGAACAATCTGAAATAGGCAGTACCTTTTGTGCCTGCCATCGAAATGGTATATAATAGATGCGTGTAACATAATGAAATAGTACAGGAGGAATTCGTATGGCATATATTTATCCCTTCCGCGGCCAGTGGCCGGATATTGATCCCGGCGCCTATCTGGCAGATAATGTAACGGTTGTCGGCAAGGTTACCATAAAAAAAGGAGCAAACCTGTGGCCTGGCGTCCTCGTCCGTGGTGATGATAACGAAATTATCATCGGTAAAGGCGTCAATATACAGGACAATACGGTGATTCATGTGGATCCCGGCGATCCGCTCGTCCTGGACGATTATTGCATGGTTGGCCACAGTGCCGTCATCCATTGCAAACATATCGGCAGTGGTACACTGATTGGCATGGGTGCCATTTTACTGGCTAATGCCGATATCGGAGCAGAATGCATCATTGGGGCAGGAACCATGATTACGCAGAATAAAGTTATCCAGCCCCGTTCCATGGTGTATGGGACGCCCTTTAAATTCGTCCGGTCTCTGCGGCAGGAGGAAGTCGATGCCGTTCGTAAAGATATCTTGGAATACGAGGCGCTGGGGCAGGAATACAAGGCCATGCAGAAAACGATGCAGCAGAAAAAATAGGAGGGATTACTCATGTTTATGTATGAAATGCCGACCCGCCTGTATTTTGGCAAAGATTGTCTGAAGGGAGCAGGGAAGAATCTGAAGCAGCTGGGAAAAAAGGCACTGATCGTGACGGGACGCCATTCCGCAAAAATCAATGGGTCCCAGAAGGCCGTAACGGATGCACTGGAATCAGAGGGTGTAGCCTGGGTATTGTTTGACCAGATAGAAAACAATCCTTCTATCGACACCGTCCGCAGGGCCGCTGACTTTGGCAAATCCCAGCATGTCGATTTCGTTATCGGCATCGGTGGTGGTTCCCCTATGGATGCGGCGAAAGTCATAGCCCTTCTATGTACGAATGACCTGGATGATGCGGCGTTATTTACCGGTCCTTATGTCCGGCCGCTGCCTATCGTGACCGTTCCGACGACATCCGGAACGGGTAGTGAAGTGACGAAAGTAGGCGTGCTGACCAATCACCATGCCGGGACGAAACAATCGGTCAATACACCCCTTATTTTCCCCGTACTGTCCTATGCGGATCCATCCTTTACAGAAAGCGTCAGTACGACTGTGACTATGGATACGGCCGTTGATGCCCTATCCCATGCCATAGAAGGGTATATGTCGCGGAAATCGACTCCCATGAGTGACGTATGGGCAGAAGAAGCGATGCGCTTCCTCGGTCCCCATCTGACTGATCTGGAAGGAAATATCCCTTATGTCGTCCGAGAAGACCTGATGTACGGCGCGACGACTGCCGGTATGGTCATCGCCCAGACGGGAACGACTCTGGTACACGGCATGGGTTATCAGCTGACTTATTATAAAGGATTGTCCCATGGCCGGGCGAATGGCCTGTTATTGCCGGGGTATATGCGGCTCATGACAGAAACGATGGAAGATAAGGTGGAAAAAATCTGGGACATCCTGGGATTTTCCGGCCTGCAGGACTTTGCGGACTGCCTGCACAGTCTCATGCCGGAACGGGTTTCCCTTACGGTAGAGGAAATAGAAGAGTATGTCCGGCTGACGCTGCCTACGGGAGCAGTTGCGTCCACACCTTATGAAGTGAATGGTGAAGTCATTGCCCGTCTGTACCGGGAACTGGCCTGAACCAGACGGGTACCGTGAGTGCCGTACCGGATGAAAACCGGCTCTGTGTGAAGATGGATAGCTTCACACAGAGCCGGTTTTTATGTACATGATAAGCCATAACTAAGAAAATGCAATACAAGCATAATATTTTGAAATTATTGGCATAAAGGGATAGACAATTGCGAAAAAAAAGTATATCATACTGAGTATGTGATGGAAATAACATAAAGGAGACCGCTGCTCTCCCTTATTTCTGGCCTGCAAGCAGTAAGGAAAGGGCCCTGTGTCCAGTATACGGCGCCATCGCTAAATATTTTTGTAAATATTTAAATAAAGAGTCTACAAAACAGATATTATGTGATATAATGAACATAAAGCGTGAAACACCCGAGTACCTATCATTGATTTCAGCAGCTACCGTCATAACGGGTAGCTGTATGATATAATTAATAGCCCCAAATGGCATAGCCTGTACTATACTATTTTCTGGCTATGACTTTAATCAAAGGAGAGATGTAAAATGGGTTATATTCTTAACAAAGACCAGATGGACATCGTTAATTTGGCAAAAGACTATGCAGTAAAGAAAGTTATGCCGCTCGTACCGGAACTGGACAACGCTCCGGAACTGACACCGGAAACAGAAGAAGGCAAAAAACTTCTCGACCTCTATCAGGGCGCTGTTGACCTCGGCCTGACGACTCTGGAAATTCCGGAAGAATACGGCGGCCTTGGCCAGGACTACTACACTGTAGCCGCTGCATACGAAGAATTGTCCAAAGTTGATGCTGGCTTTGCTACAGCAGTAGCCGCTTCTTCCCTCGGCCTGAAACCGATCCTCCAGCACGGCAATGACGAACAGAAAAAACTCTATGCCGATTTCCTCAACGGCGAAAAGACGTCTGAAAAAGCTCCGGTACCGGGCTTCTGCGCATTCTGCTTAACCGAACCGGATGCTGGTTCTGATGCTTCCAACAGCAAGACGACAGCTAAAAAAGTTGGTGACGAATATATTATCGACGGCACGAAATGCTTCATCACCAACGGCGGCGTTGCTTCCGTTTACACCGTATTCGCTGTAACGGATAAGACGAAGGGCGTAAAAGGCATCTCTGCTTTCATCGTTGAACGTGACCGCGAAGGCGTTTCCATTGGCGCTGAAGAAAACAAGATGGGCATCCGCCTCTCCAACACGACAGAAGTTATCTTCCAGGACGTTCATATCCCGGCTGATCACCTCGTAGGCGAAGAAGGCAAAGGCTTCATCTATGCTATGCAGACGCTGGACCTCGCCCGTCCTATGATTGGTGCCCTGGCAGTTGGTATTGCTCAGCGCGGTATCGACGAAGCTGTTAAATATGCTCAGGTTCGTCAGACATTCGGCAAACCGATCATCAAACACGAAGCTATCGCTTTCAAACTGGCTGATATGGATATCCAGACAGAAGTTGGCCGTTCCTCCATCATCAACTTCCTCAACAAATACTATGACGAAAGAAAGAATGGCCGTTACAACTACTCCCGTGAAGCTGCTATCTGCAAATGCTTCTGCGGCGATATGTGCGTACAGGTAGCTCTCGATGCTATCCAGATCCTCGGCGGTTTCGGCTACAGCCGTGAATATCCGGTTGAAAAACTCGTTCGTGATGCTAAAATCATGCAGATCTATGAAGGCACCAACGAAGTACAGAGAATCGTTATCTCCGGCCAGATTACAAAGAAACACTAATTTCACAGGTCGTACAACGGTCACATGCTTTGGCATGTGGCCGTTTTTTTCTGGGAGAACGTTGATGGCTCGAATAAAAGACATTGCTAAGGATAAAACAGAAGTGGTACAATAAAAGTCACGTATACAAGATAGTTGAGTATATTTCACTTCAGAATATAGAGTTAGTTTGTCCAGGTATCTCTGCAGGATAGCTGGCATACGAAGGAGAATATAAGGAGGAATTATGGCAGAGTTACTGGCTCCGGCAGGTTCACTGGATACGGTACGGGCGGCAATCGACGCCGGTGCCGATGCGATTTATCTGGGTGGGAAAGGGTTTAATGCCCGCAAATTTGCTCACAATCTGAGCGATGAGGAAATGGCTCAGGCCGTGCGGATAGCCCATCTGATGGGCGTTAAGATTTATGTCACCGTAAATATTCTCGTGGCAGACACGGAACTATCTGATTTGACGGCCTATCTGAAAAATCTGGATGATTTGTCTGTCGATGGCATCATCGTGCAGGACCTGGCTGTGGCGGAGATTGCCCGGCGCGTCGTACCAAAGCTGCCGCTTCACGGGAGCACCCAGATGACCGTATCCGATCTGAATGGCGTGCGTTTCCTGGAACGGCTCGGTTTCACCCAGGTCGTACTGGCGCGGGAACTGCCTCTTTCGGAAATCCGCTATATCTGTGCCCATGCTCACGCTGCCATTGAAGTTTTCATTCACGGCGCATCGTGCATGGCTTATTCCGGACAGTGCCTGATGAGCAGTTTTATCGGCGGCCGCAGCGGGAATCGCGGCGCCTGTGCCCAGCCGTGCCGCCTGCCGTATCAGCTGTATGACGGCGATGATCTCCTGACCGGAGAAGCGTCTTATATACTGAGCCTGAAAGACCTGAACAGTTCTTCTGAGATATATGAACTCCTGTCTGCCGGCGTTTCCTCGCTCAAAATTGAAGGGCGCATGAAAGGATGCGGTTACGTGCGTACCGTTGTGGGAGCCTATCGCAGCCTTTTGGATAGCTGGCATCAGCCTGCGACAGAGCAGAAACACTGTCTTCGTGAAGCGGAAGAACAGCTGAAACAGAGTTTCAACCGCACCTATCAGGCCGATTTTCTGAAGGACCATCTGGGCCGGCACACCATCACGGCAGGTATACCGGGAAACCGCGTGCCCAATACGGGAGGCGGAGATCCGGGCCTGACCCGTCATATACCCGTCTACGGTCATGTAGATTGCACTGACCAGGGAAATTTGCGCCTGACCCTGTGGGACGAAGACGGCCATACGGCTGAAGCCGTCTCTTCTTTTCAGCCGGAACGGGCAACACGACGGCCGGCGACGCGTGACTGGGTCAAAGGGCAGCTGGAACGATTGGGTGACACCTGTTTTACTCTGGCAGATGCATCTGTCTGGAATGAATCGCACATGATTCCGGCCAGTATCCTGAATGAACTGCGCCGTCAGGCGGCAGACCGGCTAGAAGAGGATATCCTATCCGGCTATGATCGCCCCTCTGCGGGAAGGGCAGAAACGGATACGACTTTTGTAAGGGCGGCATCTATAGCGGATACGGCACCCTGTATTACCGTGCGTTGTGACTCGCCCGCTCAGGCCGAGGCGGCACTCAGGGCAGGAGCCGGCCGTATCATATATGGAGGAGAAACGTACGATCATCATTTCGTGACGGCAGAGGAATGGAAACGGGTATCGGCCCTGACCGCATCGTATGGCCGTGAATTATGGGCCGCGACGCCGCGGGTCCTGTGGCCCCGTCAGGTGGCTGCCGTGCGGACGGAACTCCGCCTGGCAGTAGAAGCGGGTATATCTGGCATCTATGCTGGCAATATGGGGATATTTCCGTTATTGGAATTAGAAGGCCTGTCCCTTCCCTGCAGTGCCGACTGGTCACTCAATATTTTTAACAACCAGAGCGCTCAGGCCTACATTCATGTCGGATGTAGTGAACTGACTCTGTCTCCGGAACTGACATTGAGGCAGATTGGACGGATTATCCGGCAGGTACCCGTTTCCATAGAAGTATTGGCAGAAGGCCGGCTGGAAATGATGATTACCGAATTTTGCCAGGCGGCGGCCTGTCTCAGCAAAGAAGGGAAAGGGCATTGCAATGGTGCCTGTAGCGGCCGCCATCTGTCACTGGAAGACCGCCATGGCATGCATTTTCCTGTCGTGACTGACCCGTTCTGCCGCAATCATATCCTCAATAACCGTGATCTGGACATGGCTCCGTACTATAAGGATCTCCGGGCAGCCCATATCAGCCGGCTGCGTATCGAAGGCCGGGGCCGCAGTGCAGACTGGGTATCGGTGCAGACAGCTCGATACGTACGGTTATGGGAAGGCCGGGAAACAATGCTTCTGGGGAAAGAAGACCAGCATGTCACGCGGGGGCATTTCTTCCATGGCATTATATAAGAAATAAAGATAGCGATTAGTAAACGAAATAAAAGGAGTTTTACCCTATATGAATAAACGTAGTATGCGGATTTTGGGATTTTATCAGGTGCAGAACCAGCTCGTCAGGCTGGCTCCGTCACGTCTTTCCAAGGAAATAGCCCGCCGTCTGCGTCCTGAATCCGATGCAGATGTAGTGGAAGCGCGCCTGGCTGATACGGAAGAAGCCTGGCACTGCTTGCAGCGGGAAGCCTCTGTGCCCTTCGGAGGAATCACCGATATCCGTCCGGCATTGGAAAAGGCAAAGCGCGATGTGACACTCGACGGGCAGGACTGCATTGATATCTGGCACAATGCCCAGCGGTACGGAGAAATCAGGGTGTATTTTGCGGAAAAAGAAGGCGATTATCCACGTCTGTCCGGTCAGGCCTCCCACATCGGCGATTTTTCCCTCATCATTCACAAAATCGCCCAGGTATTCGACCAGAACCACCAGATCCGCGACAATGCGTCTGTCGAGCTTTTGCGCCTGAGAACGCGGATTTCTGAATTGGAACGGCAGACGAAACGGTACGTCCACAATGTACTCCAAAATAAAGAATATCAGAAGTATTTCCAGGATGCCTTGGTAACGGTCCGCAACAACCGCTACGTCATTCCTGTCAAGCAGGAATACCGGCATGCCTTCCCCGGCATTGTCCACGATACCTCCGCCAGCGGGGCTACATTGTATATTGAACCCATGGCCATCGTCAACGCCAATAACGACCTGCAGGCGGCCCGTATCGCAGAAACGAGGGAAATCGAAAAAATTTTCCGCCGCCTGACGGCCCTTATCGCCGGAGATTATGAAAATCTCTACGACAGTACCTATGCCGTAGGAAAGCTGGAATTTATCTTTGCCAAGGCACAGCTGGCTCTTTCTATGAAAGCGACGCGGCCGGTTATTTCCAAAAGGCGGATGGTAAAACTCATCCAGGCCCGTCATCCTCTAATTGATGCGGTCAAGGTCGTACCCAATACAATTGTCATAGGGGGAGAATACCGCATACTCCTTATTACGGGCTCCAATACGGGCGGCAAGACCGTTTCCATGAAGACCTTGGGCCTTCTGGCTCTCATGCATCAGTCCGGATTGTTCCTGCCCGTCATGGAGGGGTCGGAATTGCCCATATTCCGCGACATTTTTTCCGATATTGGTGACGAACAGGATATTTCCCAGAATCTCAGTACCTTTTCCAGCCACATGAAGCAGCTCATTTATATCCTGAAACACTGTGGTCCCGACGATCTGATCCTGGCAGATGAACTGGGATCTGGCACGGATCCTGCTGAAGGCAGTGCTATTGCCATCGCCATCCTCAAGAATTTGTACACCAAGGGCTCTTATGTCATGGTGACGACCCACTATAATGATTTGAAAAACTTTGCCTATAATACGCCGGGCATCGAAAATGGCCATGTGGAATTCGATGTGAATACACTGAAACCGACGTACAAGCTGCGCATTGGTTCGGCAGGCAGTTCCCATGCCTTCAGCATCAGTGAACGGCTGGGCATGCCCAAAGAGATTCTCGACGAAGCGAAAGAACTGCGTAGCAGGGCTCAGGACGTCGATATGGAAGCCATCCTGACCAAACTAAATGCCCAGTCCAAACGCATGGATGAAGAAGAACAGGAACTAGAGGCGAAACTGGCCAGCGCGCGCCAGATAGAAGAGGCACTGCGCAGGGAAAAAGAAAAAGTCACTTCCAAGCGGCAGGATATTATCGATTCCAGCCGGCGTCAGGCCGTCGATATGAAACGCAATCTGCGGCTGGAGGCAGAAAAAATCATCCGGGAGTTAAAAGCCCAGTCGAAAGAATCGTTGAGTGAAAAGGAACGGATGAAGGCCATCGAACAGGCCCGCCGCGCCATCCAGCAGATTTCCCTGCCCGAAGCAGAAAAGCCGCACCGCGATCCCATCGACCCGGCCCAGCTGAAAACGGGCCAGCAGGTCTATATCAATTCTCTCGACGGGCTGGGAACAGTAGAAAAAATCCACGGCAAGAAGGTGACCGTATCGGTGCGCGGCATGACCGTCCGCGTCAAGATACAGGACATCAGTGCCCCTTATTTGTCAGAAATTAAGAAAGAAAAGCAGGAAGAGAAACGGGAACAGAGCCGTTCGTCCTTCCGGCCAATCCGGACCGGTCCTGTTGCGACAGAGCTCAACATTATCGGCAAGACCGGACCCGAAGCCATCCCCGAAATCGAACGGTTCCTCGATCAGGCACTGGCTGCCGGATTCAGTCCGGTCCGCATCATCCATGGCAAAGGCAGTGGTGCCCTGCGAAGAGCCGTCCACGCCTTCCTGGATGAACAGCCCTTTGTCAGACAGTACAAACTCGACGATGCCCAAAATGGCGGAGACGGTGTCACCTTAGTATATTTTTAGCATAGTAAAAAGACGCGGAATTACGTTGTAATGACTGTTTCCGCGTCTTTTTACTATTTACAAATATTTATACAGGCGATGAAATATAGTCATGGATTTTGGCGTTGTTATATGATAAAATAGGTCCACAAAGGGATATTTTTTATGTTTTCTCGTAAAATGGGAAAATATAGTAAGAAATGGAGGAAAGTATATGAATTTATTACGTCGTAAATCATTCGACGACTTGCTGGCCCATACGCAGGAGAAAAAGTTGACCAAGGCATTGGGCGCCTTTGACATCACACTTATGGGGCTGGGTATCATCATCGGAACGGGGATTTTTGTCCTGACGGGTATTGGAGCGGCCAAATATGCCGGCCCTGGACTCATGCTGTCTTTTGTATTCGCGGCCATTACCTGCGCCTTTGTCTGTCTGGCCTATTCCGAACTGGCATCGTTTCTTCCCGTATCGGGGAGCTCGTATACGTACGCCTACGCATCGCTGGGTGAAATATTCGGCTGGTGGGTCGGCTGGAGCCTGATTCTGGAATATTCCGTCGGAGCCAGTGCCGTAGCCGGTGGCTGGTCTGCCTATTTTGTCGGCATCCTTCATTCCTGCGGTATCGACCTGCCCAAGGCACTGACCAGCGTACCCGCTGATGGTGGTATCATCAATCTGCCGGCTGTGCTCATCGTCCTTTTGGCAACGGCCCTTCTCGTCGTCGGTGTCCGGGAAAGTGCCAGGGTCAATCGGATTCTCGTCTTTGTCAAAATCGGCACGATTTTCCTGTTCTTATTCCTGGCAGCGCCGCACATTGAGCCGGCCAACTGGCAGCCCTTCCTGCCCTTTGGCATGCAGGGCGTATTTGCCGGCACAGCCGTGCTGTTTTTTGCCTACCTTGGCTTTGACGCCTTATCTACGGCAGCAGAAGAAACGAAGAATCCGAAACGGGATATGCCAATCGGAATCATTCTGGCCCTGGCCATCTGCACCATCCTGTACATTGCTGTCTGTGCGGCCATGACCGGCGTCGTACCATATCCGATGCTGGATACGGCGGCTCCTGCTTCGTATGTCCTCGAATACATCGGCCTGCACCTGGGGTCGGCTATCGTCGGTACGGGCGCTATCTGTGGCCTTTCCACAGTCGTCCTTGGCATGCTCTTTGCCCAGAGCCGTGCTCTCTATTCTATGAGCCGGGACGGCCTCATGCCTATGAGTCTCTACAAAGTGCATCCGAAATTCCATACGCCTTATATCATTCAGATCATTATAGGCATAGTCGTCGCCTGTATCACGGGATTCACACCCATACACATCGTAGCGGAAACGTGCAGTGCCGGAACGATTTTTGCCTTCCTCTGCTCCTGCGTGGGCATTCTCATCCTGCGCCGCGTCTATCCCGACAAGCCGCGCGGATTCCGCTGCCCGGCCGTGCACATCATTGCTCCCCTGGGATTTATCTGCTGTGCCTTCATCTTCTCGGAATTATCTCCCCATACGCTCCTCCTCTTTGGCGGATGGTCTGTACTGGGACTGCTGATTTACCTCGTATATGGCAACCGTCATAGCGTATTGCAGAAAGAGGAAGCAGGAAAATAGGTGTGTTTACATCTACCATTATCGTCTTTATACTAAAAAAACAGCTGCATTACATTCTGTGTAACGCAGCTGTTTTTGTCTGTCTGGTATATCCCGGGCCCGATTGGGTTAGAGTTTTATCTTGGAAAAGACTTCGCCAATGGAATCGTGGAGTACCAGGTCGGCCGTATGGTCCATATCGGTGCTTGATTTGTTGATGAGTACCAGTTTGTGGCCGTGATAGTAACGCACGAGGCCGGCGGCCGGATAGACAACCAGGCTGGTACCGCCGATGATGAGCATATCGGCATGACTGATGTAGTACAGCGATTGTTCGATGACATCATTGTCGAGGCCTTCTTCGTAAAGAACGACATCGGGCTTGATGGTACCGCCGCAGGCATCGCATTTAGGAATACCTGTCGTCTGCCGGATATATTCGGCATCGAAGAATTTATGACAGTGCTGGCAGAAATTGCGGTGGATACTGCCGTGCAGTTCCAGAACATTTTTGCTGCCGCCTTTCTGATGCAGTCCGTCAATATTCTGGGTAATGACAGCCTTCAGCTTGCCTGCCTGTTCTAGTTCGGCCAGCTTCTTGTGAGCCATATTAGGCTGGGCCGAAAGAGACGCATTCAGGATTTTATCCCGGTAGAACCGATAGAACTCGTCTGTATGCTGTTCGTAAAACGTATGGGAGAGCATCGTTTCAGGGGGATATTTGTAGTGCTGGTTATAGAGTCCGTCTTTACTGCGGAAATCAGGAATGCCGCTTTCCGTAGAAACGCCGGCACCGCCAAAGAATACAATATTGTCCGAATCATGGACCATCTGGAGAAACGTATCAATAGCAGACATGAGGACCGCTCCTTTCCAAACGCGAAAAACTACTTCTGAACTAATCTATATATCAAAATGAGTGTTTAGCAGCGAAATACCTGACCCGGTGCGGAACACCTTATCCCGGAAGGTGCGGATGGCGTCTGCATCCAGCTGATCTTCGTAGGCGTTGACCAGAAAATCCGCTTCCAAAAGTATCTGATAATCGGGGCCGTCGATGCCCGTATAGGTGTGATGATGGCCGATGAGCCAGCAGACGCGGTCGGTAAAAGACGAAGAAGAAGAGAAGGGTTCCAACAGCTTGCGGGCGATAGCCGGCCCTTCCAATTCCTGATATTTGCCGGACGAACTGCCATATTTTTCTTCTGCCGCGTGGATGCCGATATCGTGGAGTACGGCTGCCGTTACCAGGATTTCCTGCGTATCTGGAGCGAGGTGTTCCAGCTGACCAATCAAATCGGCGTAGGCGTAGACTTTGAGGAAATGCTGGATACGCCGGGGATCGCCATGGTCGTAGGCAACAGCTGCTTCTATTAGTTTGGGAATGTTCACATATATGCCACCTTTCTCAGAATCTGTCTATCGCTTTTATTATACACTATTTTCGGCTGGATAGGCGGTACAGCCGGCAAAAGGATTGTATTTTTTAGCATCAGAACTAATAGGCCCGGCAGCAATCTCATGGGAGTTGCCACCGGGCCTGTTGCCGGTCACTGTTTTCCTTCTGGCAGGATGTTTGCCAGGACGACGTGGTACCGTTCGTTATATTTTTTGATGGATGCATTGATTTTTTTACGGATGGCGATGATGTTTTCTTCGGAGTATTCTTCCGGCGGGATATGGAGGTCGCAGATGATATTCGGATGGCGCGCACCGGCAGTGAAGCGGAGATTATCCGTATGATACTGGGGATATTCCGTCTGGATCAACGTGTCGATATCGTGGCGCATGGCCGAAATGATTTTCTCATCCGTGCAGAGCGGATCCATGTGAACATTGATATTGATCTGGAATTTCTCTTTCAGAATATCCTCCAGTTCATCGACAGCCGAATGGACTTCTACGATATCGGACGTATCAGGCACTTCCACGTGGATGGAAGCATAGGTACGACCGGGGCCGTAGTCGTGGATTTTCAGGTCATGGACGCCGACGACATAGGGGCAGTGCAGGGCACAGTCGGTAATTTCCCGTACCAGTTCCGGGTCTGGTGCCTTGCCGAGGAGAATGTTGATGACTTCCTTTGCCAGGCTGCCACCGGAATAGAGAATGAGCAGTCCGATGAGCGTACCGGCAGCGGCATCGATGGGCAGAGTCGTAAACTGCTGGGCAATGGTGGCCAGCAGGACACCCGTCGTGGCGATGGCGTCGTTGATGCTGTCGGATGCAGTCGCCTCATTGACACTGGAGTGAATCTGCCTGGCAATATAGCGGTTATACAGGCACATCCATCCTTTGACGGCAATGGATGCGACGAGGATGATGACTCCCCACAACGAGAAATCCAATGTTTCCGGTTCAAAGAATTTCGTAACCGATGCTTCACAGAGCTTATACCCGACGATGAGAATCAGGATGGCAATGGTAAGGGATGCCAGGTATTCAAACCGCCCGTGACCAAAAGGGTGGTCTTCGTCAGGAGGACGATTGCTCAGCTTGGCGCTTATTATAGAAATAAAAGACGATCCCATATCGCTCAGGTTGTTGAAGGCATCGGAAATGATGGCGATGCTGCCACTGGTCATGCCGACGAGAAACTTCCCGATGAACAGGAAGAGATTGCAGATAATACCCAGGATGCCGCCGACGATGCTGTACTGCTCGCGGACCTTTTTGTCAGTTGTATTGCTGTAATTCTTTACAGTATGACGGATGATATATTCAATCATACGTATCGCCTCTTTGGTATTCTCAAGATTGGTATCATTGTAGCATGAAAAGAATGGGTTGTGTAGAGATAGATTGAAAAAGGTGAATTTATGAACCGGAACGGGGCCTGAACATCTGACGGGGTATCTGTATATAACGTACTGAAATTGAAAAATATAAAATATATTGTCCTGTTTTTGCTATCTCAGTTTGACAAATGTTGTAGAATTTTGTAGTATAAAAGGGCACAGTGATTGATATGTGTCTGTGAATTTGTACGGTGGAGGGTTCAATCGATATGAGTTTACAATATGTAAAAGGCAGTTATATGGATGAAGTCATGTACGGTGACAAGCCTGTATTATTTACGCTGGAAGGTCTCGGTGAAGACCAGAAGGAAGAAGCCGAACGGTATAGCAAAGAAATATGGGACTGGATTCATCAGCATCATGTCCGTGTATTGGCCCATGCACCGCTCATTGCCAATTTTAAGAATAAGAAATGGCGGTCCGACGGGGAACCGGAAATTTCCGCTGAAGAAATCCGGGGATATCTGAAACATATCAACTCCGTCTATGTCACCTATCGTGGCGGGTTCGACATTTTCTTTGACACGAATGAGCTGTTCCAGGAACGATCCATCGTCGTGCGGGTTGGGAAAAATTTTGTTTTTGAAGGATTCAGTCTTTTATAAGACATTGTAGAAAATACGGTTCTATGTTACAATAATACCAGTTATAATTATGAGAGGTGAATATCATGGCAAAACACATCATTACTATTAATACAGAATCTATCCAGAAGACGGCGCAGCACGCTGGCTGCAGCGAATGCCAGACATCCTGCCAGTCCGCTTGCAAGACATCCTGCACGGTAGGCAATCAGGTCTGCACAAAATAAGGTTGAACACTGAGGGGACACCCTTTACCGGAAGGTAAAGGGTATTCTTTTTGTATGGAGGAACTATGTCTGAACAAATTAATCCGATGATCCATAAATATTGCCAGAACGGAACGTACATGCTGCTCGACGTCAATAGCGGCATCATCAATGTCATCGACAAGGTGACTTACGATATCCTCGACATTTATGACGGCACGAATAAAAACGCCGTCTATGAAGGACTGGGGACGACGTATTCCCGGAGTGAACTAGATGAATCTCTTTCCGAACTGGATGAACTGATAGAAAAAGAAATGCTCTTCGCACCCATGTGTGATAATTTTAAAGTCGTGGCTGAGGAAGAACCGGTCATCAAATCGTTGTGCCTCAATATTGCCCACGACTGCAATCTGCGCTGCAAATACTGTTTTGCATCCCGGGGTGATTATGATACGCATAAACGGGAACTCATGAGCTTCGATGTGGCAAAACGGGCCGTCGATCTGCTTATTAAAAGCACAGAAGGCAAGCGGCAGCACTGTGAAATCGATTTCTTTGGCGGCGAACCGCTTATGAATTTCGATGTAGTGAAACAGACTATTGAATATATCCGCGAACAGGAAAAAATCCACGATAAGGTATTTAAGCTGTCGCTCACGACGAATGGTATGCTCCTGGATCCGGCCAAAGTGAAATACCTGACCGACCAGCATATCAGTCTTATCCTGAGCCTCGATGGCCGTCCGGAAGTCCACAACCGCATGCGTCCCGATGCAGGCGGTCACGGCTCGTACGACACATGTGCACGGAATCAGGTTTATGCAGCCAAACACCGCAATGGCGAAGAATATTACGTGCGCGGTACGTATACCAAATATAATCTGGATTTTACAGAAGATGTCCGGCATATGGCGGATCTGGGTTTTGAAGGTCTTTCCATGGAACCTGTCGTAGGCGACGATTTATCCTATGCCATTACGGACGACGATCTTCCCAGGATTTTTGATGAATACGACCGCCTTACGGATTTTTATCTTCAGCGTTATGATGAAGGTCGTCCGTTCGTTTATTATCATTTTATTATGGATTTGTACCGCGGCCCCTGCATCGCCAAACGGCTGCGCGGCTGTGGTGCCGGTCACGAATACATGTGTGTCGTCCCCAATGGTGACATCTATCCCTGCCATCAGTTCGTAGGCCAGGACGGTTATGTCATCGGCAACGTCTACGATGGCGTGACGAATGATACTATTCCGGCCCTGTTTCGCGATATGCATGTCCTCAATAAACCGGAGTGTTGCAAGTGCTGGGCCAAGTTTTTCTGCAGTGGCGGATGTCACGCCAACAATATCAAATATGGCGGCAACATCCAGACACCGTACGAACTGAGCTGCCGCATCCAGAAGAAGCGCATCGAATGCGCCATGTATATCCAGGCGAAACTGGCCATGAAGCGGCAGGAAGCTGCACAGGAGTGATGATATGGTCCGCAAGATAAACATATTTCTCTGGCTTGTCGTATTCTTTTATCTGATTTACGCGCTGGTCATGGAAGGGCCGACGGCCAAGATGATCGGTCTGCTGGTGCTGGCAGTTCTTGCCGTCCTGGCTCAGATCATCGGATGGCGTCGGAAAAAGAAATAAGTAGACGGGGCTGTGATGGCAGCTCCGTTTTCTTGCTGGACATAGTTTTTTTCCAAATTGCATGATAAAATGCACCAAAAGAGTTGACTTTAATTCCGTATTGGAGTAATCTTATGTGTAGCTAAACAGTATACATTACAAATTAGCTCTGACACGGTTCAAGAAGTTTCATAGGAGTGATACAACATGAGCGAATTACTGAGAGTAGAAGGATTACACATCGCCGTAGAAGGCAAAGAAATCCTGAAAGGTCTCGATTTAACAATTAATACAGGAGAAACCCACGTTATCATGGGTTCCAATGGCGCCGGCAAATCGACGCTTTTCAATGCGATTATGGGCAATCCGAAATACGTCGTAACAGCAGGAAAGATTTTCTTTGAAGGAAATGATATTACCGATGCCCCCGTCAATGAACGAGCTAAGGCCGGTATTTTTATGGCATTTCAGCAGCCTATCGCTGTACAGGGTATTTCTGTTGAAAATTTCATCCGTAATGCCAAGAGCACCGTTTCCGGCCAGCAGCAGCGCATCATGCCGTTCCGTAGAAAACTGCATGCCCAGATGGATCAGCTGAAAATGGATAAATCCTATGCCGAACGGTATGTCAATGACGGCTTTTCAGGCGGCGAACGGAAGAAGACGGAAATCCTGCAGATGTGCATGCTCGAACCCAAGCTGACTATGCTCGATGAAATCGATTCGGGCCTCGACGTCGATGCCGTCCGCATCGTTTCGGAAACGGTATCCCA
Source organism: Megasphaera sp. UBA4233 (assembly GCF_002395615.1). Classification (NCBI taxonomy): domain Bacteria; kingdom Bacillati; phylum Bacillota; class Negativicutes; order Veillonellales; family Veillonellaceae; genus Megasphaera; species Megasphaera sp. UBA4233. The sequence goes on from NZ_DGXL01000027.1 coordinate 26,399, forward strand.
GTATCATAACGAAAACAATTCTATCCTGGTCATTACTCATCATAGTGAAATCCTGCAGCATCTCAAACCGGATTTCGTTCACGTCCTCATCAACGGCCGCATTGTCAAGAGTGGCGACGCCTCGCTCATCCAGACCATTGAAGCCAACGGGTACGAATCATTCAGAGGACAGGCTGAATAGGAGGTAGGACTATGGCTGATGAAAAAGAAAAGCTGGTCGAAGAACGGGAAGAAAAACTGAATGCAGAACGTCAGAAAATCGATACCTTCTCCGATTTCGGCAATATGTATAATTTTAAAAAGGATTTCAACTATTCCTATAAGACGGAAGCGGGTCTTACGGAAGATATCGTCCGTGAAATCTCGGAAAAGAAACACGAACCGCAGTGGATGCTCGATTTCCGTCTTAAATCACTCGATATTTTTAACCACATGGAATATCCCGACTGGGGTCCGGATATCAGTGAACTCGATATGGACAATATCGTCACTTACGTCCGCCCGAACGCTCAGATGAAAGCCGACTGGAATGACGTTCCCGACGATATCAAAGATACGTTCGACCGCCTGGGCATCCCCGAAGCGGAGAAGACATCCCTGGCCGGCGTCGGCGCCCAGTACGACTCGGAAGTCGTCTACCACAGCATCCAGGACGAACTGGTGCAGCAGGGCGTCGTCTATACGGATTTTGATTCGGCACTGGAAAAGTACGAAGATATCGTCAAGGCCCATTTCATGAAACTCGTGCCGCCGACGGATCATAAATTCGCTGCCCTCCACGGCGCCGTCTGGTCTGGTGGCTCCTTCGTCTACGTACCGGCCGGTGTCGATGTGTCCATTCCCCTGCAGAGCTATTTCCGTCTCAATGCACCGGGAGCAGGCCAGTTCGAACACACCATGATCATCGTCGAAAAAGGTGCCAAAGTCCACTTCATCGAAGGCTGTTCGGCACCGAAATACAACGTGGCCAACCTCCATGCCGGCTGCGTCGAACTCTTCATAGGTGACGATGCTACGCTGACCTATTCGACAATCGAAAACTGGTCCAAAAATATGTACAACCTCAATACGAAACGGGCCATTGTCGGCAAGAACGGGACCATCAACTGGGTCACCGGTTCCTTTGGATCCCATACGTCCTGTCTCTATCCTATGAGTATCCTCCAGGGAGAAGGGGCACACTGCGAATTCACGGGCGTAACCTTTGCCGGTAAGGGACAATATCTCGATACGGGTTCCAAGGTCGTCCACAATGCGCCTCATACGTCGAGCAACATCAATTCCAAATCCATCAGCAAGAGCGGCGGTGTCTGCATTTACCGAGGCAGCGTCGTCATCAATCCCAAGGCAGAAGGAGCCAAGGCCAACGTCAGCTGTGAATCGCTCATGCTGGATGAACAGTCCCAGTCTGATACGATCCCGGCTATCGTCGTCAAGAACGACAACATCGACCTGGGCCATGAAGCCTCTATCGGCCGTATTTCCGACGAAGCGATTTTCTATCTCATGAGCCGTGGCCTCAGCGAAGATGAAGCCCGGGCCATGCTCGTACGGGGATTCGTAGAACCGGTTTCCAAGGCACTGCCATTAGAATATGCCGTTGAAATGAATAACCTGATCAACCTCGAACTCAAAGGTTCGTTGAAATAAGGGAGGAGGAGAAGAATGGCAAAAGATAAAGTAGTCGTACAATATAATCAGCTTCCGCGTCCTACCTTCCGCTGGATGAAAGTCAATCACCTCGATTTAGAACCACTGGCACAGAAATCCGTGCCCTCCTATACACCGGCTGAACGTCATACCGGCGATGCTGCCGTATCCTTTTATACGGGCCGGCAGGTACCGGATTTGGGGGACTTCCAGGGATCCAATGAAAAAGACCTGAACAAGGCCCTCGATGAAAGCAATACGGGCTGTGCCGTAACGGTCGGTGCAGGCCAGAAAGGTGCCGTATGGCTTGACTATACGGTCAGTGCTGCCGTCCCGCAGATTACGGGCCAGCTCACCATTCAGGCCGGAGATCACAGCGACCTCACCGTATACCTGATTTTTGACGGCGATGCAGCCGGTGGATATGTTAATTTCCTGACTTATGTCAAGACAGGCGAACAGGCTCACGTCAAGGTCAGCAAAGTACAGCTCCACGGCCATCACGTCCGCCATGTGGAACACCGCTATGCCGATGCCGGTAAGGAAAGCACAATCGATTATGTCAGTGCGGAAATCGGTGCCAAGGCGGCTATCGTCTACTATAAGACAGACCTGATGCACGATGAAAGCAATTTCAACAGTCAGGCCATGTATCTGGGAAATGATGACCAGATTGTCGATTTTTCCTACTGGGTACCGACAAAAGGCGTCAAGACCAACACGGATATCGTGACGACGGGTGCCCTTCTCGATACGTCGAAGAAGTATTTCCGTGGTACCATTGATTTCCTCCGCGGTGGCAAAAAGGCCGTCGGGTCCGAATCGGATACATGCATCCTTTTGAGCCCCAACGTCCATTCCATTTCGGTTCCCTTGCTGCTTTGCAAGGAAGACGACGTCGTCGGCAACCATGCATCCAGTGCCGGCCAGATCGATAAGGACAAGCTGTTCTACCTCATGAGCCGCGGCTTCAATGAAGCAGGAGCCCAGCTGATCATCGTCGAATCCAATATCCGCCCGGTCATCGATAAACTGGGTGATACTGATTTAGAAAATAAAGTTCTGCAGGCTGTACGGGAAAAGATGCAGTTCTGCTATAAGAAAGGTGATTGCCATGCTAAATGTACGCAAAGATTTCCCCATCTTGACTAAAGTCCACAATGGTCATCAGATTGTTTATTTTGACAATGCGGCAACGACGCAGAAGCCCTATCAGGTCATTCATGCCATCGTGGATCTCCTGGAACATCACAATGGCAATCCCCATCGCGGTGCCCATATCCTGAGCATCGAAGCCGGTGAAGTCTATGATGAAGCCCGCGAAGCCGTACGGCGCTTCATCAATGCCGCATCGAGTGAAGAAGTCGTCTTCGTGCGCAATACGACGGAAGCCCTGAACCTCATTGCCCGCAGCTACGCCGAACCGAAACTGAAAAAAGGCGATAAAATCGTCATTCCTATTTCGGAACATCATTCCAATCTGGTTACCTGGCAGCGCGTCTGCCAGAAGACCGGAGCTGAACTGGTCTATATGTATCTCGACAAGGAAGGCCATTTTACGGAAGAAGACCTGGCTAAGATCGATGACAAGACGAAAATCGTTTCCTTTGCCGCCGTCAGCAATGTCTTTGGCATGAAACGGCCTGTAAAGGACATCGTGGCCAGAGCTCATGCCGTAGGAGCCATTGCCATCGTCGATGGCGCCCAGTCCACGCCTCATATGAAGACGGACGTACAGGACCTGGATTGTGATTTCTTCGTATTCTCCGGCCACAAGATGTGCGGCTCGGCCAGCACGGGCGTACTCTATGGCAAGAAAGCCATCCTGGAAGGAATGGAACCGTTCCTCCTGGGCGGCGATATGATCGAATACGTTCAGGAACAGTCCACGACGTTCAATGAACTGCCCTTTAAATTCGAAGCCGGCTCCCAGAACGTAGAAGGTGCCGTCGCCCTCCACGCCGCTATCGATTATCTGGAAGACATCGGCATGGACAATATCGAATCCCATGAATACGAACTGACGAAACACTGCCTGGAAGGGATGAAGAAGATTCCCCATATCCACATTATCGGCAGCACCGATCCGGAAGAAAAGACGGGCGTCATTACCTTTACCATCGACGGTGTCCATCCTCATGATGCGGCTACCATCCTCGACAGCTTCGGCATTGCCATCCGTTCGGGCCACCATTGTGCCCAGCCGCTCGGTGCTCATCTCGGCGTAGAAGCGTCCAACCGCGCCAGCTTCTATATCTACAATACCCTCGAAGAAGTGGATTACTTCCTTGAAAAACTGCCTCTCGTCCGCAAGCAGATGGGCTTCAACGATTAAGGAGATAAAAAGTCATGGAAAATATGAATGAATTGTATTCCGACATCATCCTGGAACACAACCAGTGTCAGGAAAACAAGCATCCCCTCGATGGTGCCAACCTCAGCGAACACGGCCATAACCCGAGCTGTGGCGACGATATTACCCTGCAGGCTGATATTCAGGATGGGGTCATCAAAGATGCCGCCTATACAGGCCATGGCTGTGCCATCAGCCAGGCTTCGGCTGATATCATGATTGACCTCATCAAGGGCAAGACCGTCGAAGAAGCGCTGCGCTTGGTCAACCTCTTCCTGGAAATGATCAAGCGGGAAGTGACTGACGATGACAAGCTGGAAGAACTGGAAGATGCTATTGCCCTCAAGAACATTTCCAACATGCCGGCCCGTGTCAAGTGCGCCGTCCTGGCATGGCATACGCTGAAAGATGCCCTGGAACGGGAAGAAAAGTAGTGGCTAGCAGTCCGCAGGCCGTGATTAGTGGCCAGTGATTCGTGGCTAGCGGCTAGCATTTAGCAGTCAGCGGCTGACTGTTAGCAGTGCTGTATATGAAAAACAGGCTGTTCCATTAAGCAAATTTGCTTAATGGAACAGCCTGTTTTGGCATTTACGTGATAAGTCAGACAGCCAGTATCAAACGTCAAACATCAAATATCCATCATTTCTGCATGGCATCTCCAGTGTCCCGGCTTCCTTTCCACTGGAGGATGATGAAGGCGATGAGAGCGATGATAAAGGCGATGACGCTGGTCATCTGGGCTGATTTCAGGCCCAGTGTCAGGTTGACGTAGTCGCCACGGAGAAATTCCAGGAAGAACCGTTCGATGGCGTAGAGCATGACGTACAGGCAGAATACCTGCCCTTTCTTGTGAGGAAAGGCGCTGTAAAAGAGGAGGAGGACAAAAATCAGGATATCTCCCTGTCCTTCCCAGACTTCAGCCGGCCAGAGAGGCTGGTTCCCGTACGTATGGTAGGCCAGAGTCGTATCGGGGTAAACGATGCCAAAATTCCCGCCCGTAGGATGACCGAAGGCGTCGCCGTTCATGAGATTGGCCATGCGGCCGACGGACTGGCCCAGGATGATGGCCGGTGCCAGGAGATCGGCAAAAGCCCAGGTGTCGATGTGATGATACTTCGTGTAGAGGATACCGGCAATGGCTCCGAATAAGAGGCCGCCCTGGATGGCCATGCCGCCCTGCCAGACGTAGGGGATTTCCGTGAGATGATTGTGATAATAGGCCCAGTCAAAAAAGAAGACATCCCACAGCCGGCCGCCGACGATGCCTGACAGGCCGCAGTACATGGTAAAGTCGAAGATATGGACATGCCAGCCGCGTCCGTCCCTCTTCATGATGTAATATCCCGTGATGCCAGCCGAAATGATTCCCAGCATAAATAACAGACCATAGGCCCGGATTGGGAAGGAACCGATAAAAAATAAGTATTGATGCATAAAAAATGCCGCTCCTTTGTGATATAATGAAGACTGCTGCAATGAATACAGCTGATTCATTATACAACAGAGGCGGTCATTAGGGAAGCCGTACTCAACGATGAGGAGAACATACCATGCATAGACATAACATAAAAAAAATCTGCCTTGCCGCATTCCTGACCTGTGCGGCCACTACCGGTGCCTGGGCTGCGCCGAAAGGGGAAAGCCCGGCAGGAAAAGCAGCCGATCCCGTTTTTACCGTCCCGGTCGTGGAAAATCCCATTTCCAATCAGAATATCAGGGACCTGCAGATTGTAGAAGATGGCCGGCGATGGCTGGTCAGTGACAAGGCACTGCAGCAATACGGCATCTATCCCAACCGGTCAAAGAAAGGGCAGTACTGGTTCCGCCTTCCCGCTGCTGATGATGGAAGGGAATTGTGGAAGGACCGCAATGTGAGCCTGACCCTGCCCGGCGCAGAAAGCAAAGAAGGCCGCAATATCAGCATTTCCCATGTACGCCGCCCCCTGGGCATCAGCTATGTCCTCGAACCGGATCATATGGAACTGCTCCCGGCAGCGCGGCAGGAACGGTCTGCCCTGGAACTGCGCCAGCAGCCTCTGCCTGAAGGAGAAGTCATGAAAAAATATGGCCGCGACGCCCTGGGCATGGTGCTGCTTTGGGATCCGGTCATGGATGAAAACGCCCAGGTACCGCCCCTGCGGACGAAGCAGCCCGTCGTATCCCCCTGTGCCTTCCGTATTACCAAAGACGGCGTCCTCCTGCGTAATCCCGACTTCGATACGCTTATCATGGAATGGAAAGCCAAAGGATACGCTGTCTGGCCGCTGGTCGATAATAACTTCAATCCCGGCCAGACCCACGACATACTGAGCCGGAAAGAGCTGCGGGAACAGCTTATCAAGGAACTCATCGGCTATGGCATCCTCTATGAATTTTCCGGGTATAATATTGATTTTGAAAACGTCAACTACGGCGATAAAGACCTGCTTACCCGGTTTGTCGGCGAATTTTCCGACGCCGCCCGGGCGTATGGCCTGAAAACGTCCATCGATGTGACGCCTCTTTCGGACAGCCCCAACTGGTCCCTCGTGTACGACCGGGCGGCCCTGGGACAGAGCGTCGATTACGTCATGCTCATGGCTTATGACCAGGTGGGCCGCACCAGCCCCGTGCCGGGCCCGACGGCCACATACCCGTGGGTGCAGACGGCCATACAGAATACGCTGAAATTCGTTCCCGCCCATAAAGTCGTCCTGGGCATGCCCCTTTACATGCGGATTTGGTATGAAGCAGATGATGGTAAAGACCTTCCCAAAGACATAGAAAGCTGGCCTGAATCTGTCAAAGCAACCGTCCCCCCGGCAGGTACAGCACCCGCCCGGACAGGTACGGCAAAGGCAAAATCGAAATTATTCGTCCGTACCCTTACTATGGCAGATAGCCACCGCGTCCGCGAAAAATATGCCTCTTCCATCACCTGGGATGCAGACCTGGGACTGTATTACCTCGATACCCGCCTTCCCAAGGGAAGACTGCGCATCTGGTTCGAAGATGAAAAGTCTCTCAAAGAAAAAAAAGACCTCATTCACACCTATCAGCTGGCCGGGGCTTCCTTCTGGCGCAAAGGCTTTGAACCGGAAAACTTTTGGCACGGATTTGCAAAACATGAATTGACTTGACGTTACAACCCCTTTATAATAGAAAGGTCAACAACCTTACCTTCTATTTTATTTGCGACGTGGGGGGTCGAAGAATGGAAAAATATATTCCACAAGAAATAGAAAAGAAATGGCAGAAAATCTGGCTTGATAATAAAGTAGATAAATGCCCGGACGAAAGTGACAAGCCCAAGTACTACGTACTGGAAATGTTCCCGTATCCGTCGGGCAATCTGCATATGGGCCATGTCCGCAACTACGCTATAGGTGACGTCATTGCCCGTTATAGAAGAATGATTGGTTACAACGTCATCCATCCTATGGGATTCGATGCATTCGGCATGCCGGCAGAAAATGCGGCTATCCAGCATAATATCCCGCCTGCAAAATGGACCTATGACAACATAGCCAACATGGAACGGCAGCAGAAATCCCTGGGCCTGTCCTACGACTGGGACCGGGAAGTTGCCACCTGCCATAAAGAATATTATAAATGGACACAGTGGATGTTCGAACTGATGTATAAACGGGGCTTGGCATACCGCAAGGAAGCCAAGGTCAATTGGTGCGAACACTGCCACACCGTCCTTGCCAACGAACAGGCTGAAGGCGGCGTCTGCTGGCGCTGTGACAACCCGGTCGTCAAGAAAGACCTCAAACAGTGGTTCTTCAAGATTACCGATTATGCAGACCGTCTCCTCGACGATCTGGACAAGCTGCCGGGCTGGCCGGAACGGGTCAAGACCATGCAGCGCAACTGGATCGGCCGCAGCGAAGGGGCCAACTTCTTCTTTGACATCCCGGAAATCGGTGAACGTGTAGAATTGTTCTCGACCCGTGTCGATACGATTTTTGGTGCCAGCTTCGTCGTCCTGGCTCCGGAACATCCCTTTGTGGAACGGATCATCAAAGGTAAGCCCAATGAAGCCGAACTGCGCGCCTTCATCGAAAAGATGCGCAATCAGAGCGATATTGAACGTACGTCCGATGACGCCGAAAAGGTTGGCATGTTCACCGGTGCCTATGCCATCAACCCGCTCAACCAGGCCAAGGTGCCTATCTGGATTGCCAACTATGTCCTCGTCGATTATGGTACCGGCGCCGTCATGGGCGTTGCCGGCCACGATCAGCGTGACTTTGAATTCTGCAAGAAATACAATATTCCCATCAAATATGTCATCCAGGATCCGGAAGGCAAGATCGACTACGAACACGATGACATCACCGAAGCCTACACGGGCGAAGGCTACCTCATCAATTCCGGTGAATTCAACGGCCTGTCCATTAAAGAAGGGCAGAAAGCCATTACGAAATGGCTCGTCGATCACGACTATGGTCACGCGACGGTCAACTTCCGTCTCCGCGACTGGCTGATTTCCCGTCAGCGTTACTGGGGTGCTCCGATTCCGGTCGTCTACTGCGAAAAATGCGGCGAACAGCTCGTACCGGAAGACCAGCTCCCGGTCGAACTGCCGGAAGACGTCAAATTTACGGCGGGCGCTACGTCTCCTCTGGAAACGAGCGAAAAATTCCTCCACACGACCTGCCCGAAATGCGGTGGCCCGGCTATCCGCGAAACGGACACGATGGATACCTTCCTGTGCTCGTCGTGGTATCATTTGCGCTATACCGATCCGCGCAACACGGAAATGCCTTTCGATCCGAAGAAAGCCAATTACTGGATGAATGTAGATCAGTACATCGGTGGCATTGAACACGCCATCCTCCATCTGATCTACGCCCGCTTCTTCATGAAAGTCCTGTACGATGCCGGCTATGTTGATAAAGTCGAACCGTACGAACGCCTGCTCACCCAGGGGATGGTACTCCTCGATGGCAGCAAGATGAGTAAATCCAAAGGTAACGTCGTATCGCCGGAAGAAATTGTATCGAAATACGGTGCCGATACGGCCCGCCTGTTCATCCTCTTCGCCGCTCCGCCCGAACGGGATCTGCCCTGGTCGGATACGGGCGTAGAAGGCTCGTACCGCTTCCTGAACCGTGTATGGCGCATCGTCTTCCAGTACATGGATCTGGCGAAAGCCGGCGACGACAGCAGCCGTCCGTACACGGAAGCAGAAAAAGCACTGCGTCTCGTCGAATACACGTCCATCCGCAAAGTAACGGTCGATGTCAAAGGGGCCGATGACCACTATGCACTGAATACGGCGGTCAGCTCCATCATGGAATACGTCAACGCCATGTACAACTACGTGGACAAGAATACGTCCATCCGCAAGGATGTGGCCGTAGAAGTCGTAGAAAATCTGCTCAAGATTCTGGCACCGTTTACACCTCATATCACAGCGGAATTGTGGCAGAAAGTCGGCTTTGAAGGCGATGTCCACAAACAGGATTGGCCGAAAGTCGATGAAAGCGCCCTTCAGGTCGATGAAATCGAACTGCCAATCCAGGTCAACGGCAAAGTACGTGACCGCATCACCGTTCCTGTCGAAATGGGGAAAGACGAACTGAAGGAACTGGCTCTCGCCCGTCCTCACGTCAAGACCTTTACCGATGGCAAGCAGGTTGTCAAATTCATTGTCGTACCGAAGAAAATCATCAATATCGTCGTAAAATAATATAGGAAAAGGGGTGCCGCCGGGCATCCCTTTTTTTGCAGAAGGAGCCGTGTCATGAAAGATAAACTCACTCCCAACCGGACGGTGCATCACCTTACGTCCCTGAATAATACGCCCTGTGCTGTCATCCTGCCAATTCTCACCATTGGCGGGGAAGAACACATACTCTTTGAAGTCCGGAGCAGCAAACTGGCCTGGCAGCCGCGGGATATCTGTTTTCCCGGCGGCCGTATAGAAAAAAGCGATGCCAGCGCCCTCGATGCGGCCATACGGGAAACGATGGAGGAACTGGGGGTATGCCGCGGCGATATAGACATATTGGGCCCCCTAGATTATATTGAATCCATGGCGGGCGTCACTGTCTGGCCTTTTGCGGCCCGGATTCATACGCAGGATTTCACTTTGAGCCGCGGAGAAATAGCGGAAATATTTACGGCCCCCATTTCCTACCTTCGCTCGGTCCGGCCAGAGGAAAAGCATATGGAAATCGCCACCCGTCCCGGAGCTGATTTCCCGGAAGACGTCTTGTACAACAGCTTTCGCGGTGACCGCAGCTGGAAGCGGCGCAAAACATATTCCGTTTATATTTATCGGTATCAGAAGTGGCCCATATGGGGCATTACAGCTCATATCCTGCGACATTTCCTGTCCCTGTACGAGGCATGAGAGGAAAGAGAATAAAGGAAGATGATGCCACATGTATTTGTATCGGCAGGACCACTAGTCTGGTACGGCTATACGTTTTTGTACGGATATACAATATAGCTATATATGGCCTTTAAAAATGTTACTTTATAATTCAAACGTGTATTCATAAATCATTTATAAATATTTTGTAAACTATCGTTTGCAATGATAACTATTCAATCATGAAAAAAAGGAATAAATGCATTGTATAAATAGCGCCTTTTTCTATTGATTAAATACGTGAAAAGTTGTACAATGCAAGTGTAAGAGCTTGCAGGTCGGATACGTTTGCCTTGTTGCAAGCGACGTTCCGTATAGATAGTGTAAAATTTTTGTATTTATGCAGTATCAATGGCAGGAAAGAAGACCTTTTAGTTTTTACGTATACGTAATAGATGTTTAAGGAGAGTGGGAACAGTATGGATTTTAAATTGAATGATCTGCAGAAAGACATCGTTAAAACCGTCCATGATTATTGTGAAAAGAAAATAAAACCGGATATCGGCGAACGCGATCACGCAGGTGATTTTGGCGAAGAACATGTAAAAGCTCTGATGCAGGACATGGGTATTGCCGGTATTTACTATCCTGAAGAATACGGTGGAATGGGCAATGACGGCGGCGATGTACTGACGTATATCCTCTGCGTGGAAGAAATTGCCAAATATGATGCCGGTATGGCAGCAACCGTTTCCGCTTCCATTTCCCTCGGTACCAACCCCATCTGGCAGTATGGTACGGAAGAACAGAAGAAAAAATATCTCGAACCGCTCGTAACGGGTGAAAAACTCGGTGCGTTCTGCCTGACCGAACCGGGTGCCGGCACCGACGCTGCTATGCAGCAGACGACGGCTGTCAAGGATGGCGATCATTACATCCTTAACGGCAACAAGATTTTCATCACCAACGGCGGCAAGGCTGATACGTACATCGTATTTGCCATGACGGATAAATCCAAAGGCACGAAAGGCATTTCCGCCTTTATCGTTGAAAAAGGCTGGGAAGGCTTCACCTTTGGCAAGAAAGAAGACAAACTGGGCATTCATACGTCCCAGACTATGGAACTCATCTTCCAGGATGTCAAAGTTCCGGCAGAAAACCTGCTCGGTGAAGAAGGAAAAGGCTTCATCATCGCTATGCAGACCCTCGACGGCGGCCGTATCGGCATCGCTGCCCAGGCTCTCGGCATCGCTGAATCTGCCCTTGACGACGCTGTCGCCTATTCGAAAGAACGTGTACAGTTCGGTCGTCCGCTCTGCAAATTCCAGAACGTTTCCTTCAAACTGGCTGATATGAAGATGAAGATCGAAGCAGCCCGTCTCCTGGTTTACAAAGCAGCCGAAGCCAAACAGGCCGGCGGCCGCTTCTCTCTGGAAGCTGCCATTGCCAAGAGAATGGCTTCCGATATCGCTATGGAAGTTACGACAGAAGCTGTCCAGATCTTTGGCGGCTATGGCTACACCGAAGATTACCCCGTTGCCCGTCATATGCGCGACGCCAAGATTACGCAGATCTATGAAGGCACCAACGAAGTACAGCTCATGGTTACATCGGGCTTCCTGCTCAAATAACCTATCCTTGTTTATGAGGCAGCCATTAGCGCTGTTGACATAAAAATTATTTTTAGGAGGCAACAGAAATATGGAAATATTGGTATGTGTCAAACAGGTTCCGGACACAGCAGAAGTAAAAATTGATCCCGTAAAACATACCGTCATTCGTGCCGGTGTACCGAACATCTTCAATCCGTTCGACCAGAACGCTTTGGAAGCTGCTCTTCAGTTAAAAGATAACCAGGGCGCAAAGGTAACTTTGCTCTCCATGGGGCCCCCGCAGGCTAAAGACGTTCTCCGTGAAGGTCTGGCTATGGGCGCTGATGAAGCATACCTCCTCACAGACCGCAAAGTCGGCGGTTCCGATACGCTGGCTACAGGTTATTGCCTGGCTCAGGCTGTTAAAAAAGTAGCTGAACTCAAAGGCATCGAACAGTTCGATATCATTCTTTGCGGCAAACAGGCTATTGATGGTGATACGGCACAGGTAGGCCCGCAGATCGCCTGCGAACTCGGCATCCCGCAGATTACCTATGCAGCAGCTATCGAAGTAAACGAAGAAGCTAAATGCGTAAAAGTAAAACAGCAGAACGAAGAAGGCTACATCATTACGGAAGCTAACTTCCCTGTCCTGATTACGGCTGTTAAAGAATTGAACGAACCGCGCTTCCCGACCATCCGTGGCACGATGAAAGCAAAACGTCGCGAAATTCCTGAACTCTCCGCTGATGACGTTAAAGCTGACGAAACCAAAATCGGCCTGAACGGCTCCCCGACGAAAGTTCGTAAGATTTTCACACCGCCTCAGAGAACACAGGGCCTCATCATTCCTGTTGAAGATGACAACGACCAGGCAGCTGTTGATACCTTGATGGAAAAACTGACTGCTCAGAAAATCATTTAATTCTAAGGAGGAAAAGTGAAAATGGATTTAGCAGAATACAAAGGCATTTATGTCATTGCTGAACAATTCGAAGGCAAATTGCGCAACGTATCTTTCGAACTGTTGGGTCAGGCCCGCGTTTTGGCTGACACCATCGGTGACGAAGTTGGCGCTATCTTGATTGGTAAAGATGTAAAACCGCTGGCACAGGAACTGATTGCCCACGGTGCACATAAAGTATATGTATATGACGATCCGAAACTGGAAAACTACAACACGACGGCATATGCAAAAGTCATTTGCGATTTCTTCCATGAAGAAAAACCGAATGTATTCCTCGTAGGCGCTACGAACATCGGCCGTGACCTCGGCCCCCGTATTGCCAACTCCCTCCAGACCGGCCTTACGGCTGACTGCACGGGCCTGGCTGTTGACGACGACGGCAAGACCATCGTTTGGACTCGTCCGGCTCTCGGCGGCAACATCATGGCTGAAATCATTTGCCCGGACAACCGCCCGCAGATGGGTACCGTTCGCCCGAACGTATTCAAAAAACCGGAAGCTGATCCTAATGCCAAAGGTGAAGTTATCGAAAAGACTGCTAACCTCAGCGACGCTGATTTCATGACCAAATTCGTTGAACTCATCAAAATGGGCGGCGAAGGCATCAAAATCGAAGAAGCTGACGTTATCGTATCCGGCGGCCGTGGCATGAATGGTCCTGAACCGTTCACTGGCATGCTGAAAGACCTCGCTGACGTTCTCGGCGGTGCTGTAGGCGCTTCCCGTGCTGCTGTTGACGCTGGCTGGATCGATGCTCTCCATCAGGTAGGCCAGACAGGTAAAACGGTAGGTCCGAAAATCTACATTGCCTGCGGTATTTCCGGTGCTATCCAGCATCTCGCTGGCATGAGTGGTTCTGACTGCGTTATCGCCATCAACAAAGATGAAGATGCTCCTATCTTCAAAGTTTGCGATTATGGTATCGTAGGCGACGCATTCAAGATCGTTCCGCTCCTGACTGCTGCTATCAAAAAAATCAAAGGCTAATAGCTGAGATAGGTAAAGGACTGTAGCATGAAAGCAAAGGCTGTCATGCACAGTCCTTTTTCTGTCTGAGGCAATAACATCAAACCCCAAACATCAAACCCCAAACTTCAAACTTCAAACCCTATTCCCCCTTGACAAGCGGCAAAGGCGGTCGTATAATTTACGCATACCTAGTGATAAGAAAACAGTTTTGACAAGGACATGACTGGTTGTTCGTTTTATACCAGAGAAGGGTACGGTGGTGAGAGTACCCCATAAGACACGACTTTGTTACCGCCTTGGAACTGGCATCCGGAATAGAGTATGGATGTCCGGTCGCACCGTTACCGCGTTCGAGTACAGCAGGTATTGTCTGCTGAACTAGGGTGGAACCACGTGAGTAAGCTCTCGTCCCTTGAGGACGGGAGCTTTTGTATTACAAAGGAGGATGTTTTTTATGGCAGAATTAATTTTGAAAGATGGTAGCAAGAAAGTATTTGCCGATGGCATTTCTCTTGCCGAAGCCGTCAAACAGCTTAGCAACAGCCTGGCAAAAAAAGTATTAGTCGCAAAGGTAAATGGAGAAGTAACAGACCTGCGTGAACCGATTACCGACGGTTCGACTGTTGAATTCCTCACCTTTGACGATCAGGCTGGCAAAGATACCCTTCGCCATACAGCATCCCATGTCATGGCCCAGGCTATCCAGCATCTCTTCCCGGGCGTAAAATTCGCTATTGGCCCGTCCATTGAAAACGGCTTTTACTATGACCTCGATACAGAACACCGCTTCACACAGGAAGATTTCCCGGCAATCGAAGCCGAAATGGCCAAGATCGTCAAAGAAAACTTGCCTCTTACGAAAGAAGTCGTATCCCGTGAAGATGCGCTGAAACTCTTTAAAGAAGCCGGTCAGGATTATAAAGTAGAACTGATCCAGGACCTGCCGGAAGACGCTGAAATTTCCCTCTACCGCCAGGGCGATTTCGTCGATCTCTGTGCCGGCCCCCATACAGCTTCTACGGGCGCTGTTAAAGCCTTCAAGCTGCAGACCGTTGCCGGTGCCTACTGGCGCGGTGACGAACACAACAAGATGCTCCAGCGTATTTACGGTACGGCTTTTGAAAAGAAATCTGACCTCGATGATTACCTCCACATGCTGGAAGAAGCCGAAAAGCGTGATCATCGTAAACTGGGCAAACAGCTCGACTTGTTCAGCTTCCACGAAGAAGGCCCGGGCTTCCCGTTCTTCCACGCCAAAGGCATGGTCCTTCGCAAGACACTGCTCAAACTCTGGTACGAACTCCATGATGAAGCCGAATACGACGAAATCAGTACGCCGACCATCCTGAGCCGTCATCTCTGGGAACAGTCTGGTCACTGGGATCATTACCGGGAAAACATGTATTTCACCACTATTGATGATGAACCGTACGCCATCAAACCGATGAACTGCCCGGGTGGCATCCTCGTCTACAAGAGCAACGTCCACAGCTACCGTGATTTCCCCATGCGGATGGCTGAACTGGGCCTCGTCCATCGTCACGAACTCCACGGTGCCCTCCACGGCCTGTTCCGCGTCCGCTGCTTCACGCAGGATGATGCCCACATCTTCATGCTGCCGAGCCAGATGAAACAGGAAATTTCCGGCGTCATGGATCTCATTGATAAAGCTTACAAGATTTTTGGCCTCGATTATCACGTAGAACTGTCCACCCGTCCGGAAGATTCCATGGGCTCTGATGAAATCTGGGATCTGGCTACGAAGACGCTGCGTGAAGTCATCGAAGAAAAAGGCGTTCCCTTCCAGATTAACGAAGGTGACGGCGCATTCTACGGCCCGAAACTGGACTTCCATGTCAAAGACTCCATCGGCCGTACCTGGCAGTGCGGTACTATCCAGCTGGATATGCTCATGCCGGAACGGTTCGACATGACTTACATCGGCGAAGATGGCCAGAAACATCGTCCGGTCATGGTTCACCGTACCGTCTTCGGTTCAGTCGAACGTTTCCTGGGCATCCTCATTGAAAACTACAACGGTGCCTTCCCCGTATGGCTGGCTCCGGTACAGGTCAAATTACTGCCCATTTCGGACAAACATCTGGCCTATGCCAAGGAACTGCGCAAGAAATTCAAGAAGATGGGTATCCGCGTAGAAGTAGACGAAAGCAATGAAAAAATTGGCTACAAGATCCGCAAGGCCCAGATGGAAAAAGTTCCCTACATGGCTGTCATCGGCGATAAGGAAATGGAAAACAATACCCTCTCCATCCGCGACCGCGCCAAAGGTGATATCGGTGCACAGCCGGTAGACGACTTCATTGCCCATGTACAGGAATTAACGGCAACCCGTAAAGGCTGATCGATACAACGGCATAGGATAGACAAAAACAGGATCCGCTCCACGCGGGTCCTGTTTTTTCGATTATCAGGCAGAGCACGGACCATCTTCGGATAGGTGTTTGACGGTTTTTGCCGAATCCAGTAGAATAGAAGATAGAAAGGTGGTAGTATATATGATTATCAACTGGTTTCCCGGCCATATGGCCAAGGCCCGCCGGCTCATCGAAGACAATCTGAAAGTCATCGACGTCGTCATCGAACTGGTCGATGCCCGGATTCCCATGAGCAGTACCAATCCTATGATTGCAAAGCTCATCGGGCAGAAGCCGTCTCTGGTCGTTCTGAATAAAGCTGATCTGGCCGATCCGGACTGTGTGGCGGAGTGGCTGACTTATTATAAACAGCAGGGCCGCCTCGTGCTGGCTCTCAACAGCAAAGACAGTCGCAGCGTCAAACAGCTCCTCAGCAAGGTACGCCAGCTGGCCGCTCCCAAGCTGGAACGGTGGAAGATGCGGGGGCTCAGGACCCGGTCGGTACGTACCATGATCCTGGGCATTCCTAACGTAGGTAAATCGACACTGATCAATACCCTGGCACACCGGAACGTGGCCAAAGCGGCCGATAAGCCCGGCGAAACCAAGGGCAAGCAATGGGTCCATCTGGGAGACAAGCTGGAACTGCTCGATACGCCGGGCGTGCTCTGGCCGAAACTGGAAAATCAGACCTATGCCTGCCGGCTGGCCGCGACAGGAGCCATTTCCGATACGGTCTTTGACATGGAAACGGTTATCTCCGAACTGATCCGGGAACTGGGTCAGTGGTATCCGGAAGAACTAAAAGGCCGGTTCAAGCTCGATAGCCTGGACGAAGCTCCACTTGCCACGGTCGAAGCCATCGGCCGCAAACGGGGCTGTATCGTATCGGGCGGCACCGTCGATATGGAAAAAACGTACAAGCTCATACTGAAAGAGTTCCGCGAAGGCCGCATTGGTGCCCTGTCCCTCGACCGGGTAGAAGAACTCAGCGGGGAGGATGCGTAATGGAAACGGCAGCCTATAAACTGGCAGAGCTGAAAGCTATGCTGAAAGACGGACAGACCGACATCCCGGCCCTACTGCAGGCTATGAAGGAAGACTCCCGCGTGTCCGTACAAAAAGAAGCCGCCGCCTTTATGCGCCGCAAAGTGCGGGAAGAAAAAGAACGGGAACGGCTGCTTTCTATGTATACCTACGAAACCAGATTTTATAATGAAAACATCTATCACGTGGCCGGCATTGACGAAGCGGGGCGGGGACCCGTCGCAGGACCGGTTATGATCGCTGCCGTCATCCTGCCTCCCTTCTGGGAATGTCCCGGCCTGAATGACAGCAAAAAAGTACCGCCGGCCAAACGGGAACGGCTCTACGACAAAATCATGGCCGAAGCCGTCGCCGTCTCGTGCATCGCCAAATCGGAAAAAGAAATTGATGACCTTGATATCTATCACGCGACCCAACAGGGCATGTACGATGCCGTCCGGACCCTGTCCGTCCCGGCAGAAGCCGTCCTGGTCGATGCCATGCCTCTGCCGGCCCTTACGGTGACCCATCAGTCCCTGGTCCACGGCGATGCCCTCAGCGCATCTATCGCGGCGGCATCGATTATTGCCAAGGTGACCCGGGACCGGCTCATGGAACAGTACGACAAGACTTACCCGGAATACGGTTTTGCCGTGCACAAAGGCTATCTGACCAGACTACACAAAGAGGCCATCGAAACCTACGGGCCCTGCCCGATTCACCGGCGTAGTTTTGAACCCATACGGACGATGACTCACTTTCACAGAGGAGATGAATGATATGAAACGAATCGGATTTATCGGACTGGGCATCATGGGTGTCCCCATGGTCCGCAACCTGTGCAAGGCAGGGATGGATGTCACAATCATAGACAATGGACACGGCAACCAGAAAGCCATAGCGGAACTAAAACAGCAAGGGGTCCACACGGCACTGACGGGCAGGGAAACGGCCCGGAATCAGGATGTGGTCATCACCATGCTCCCCAGCGGGCGCATTGTAAAAGATGTCCTCACCGGTCCCGACGGCGTACTGGCCGGCATCCGCCCCGGTACGGTCCTCATCGACTCCAGCTCGGTGGCTCCAGTCGAATCGCAGGAATTTGCCGCCCTAGCACAAAAAGCCGGCTGTCCCTTCCTCGATGCACCCGTAAGTGGTGGCGAACCCGGTGCCATAGCCGGCACGCTGGCTTTCATGATTGGCGGCGACGAAATGGTAGCAGAAGGGGTCCGGGACGTCTTTCTGGCCATGGGCTCATCGGCCGTCGTAACAGGACCTAACGGGGCCGGATCGGTGACGAAACTGTGCAATCAGATCATGTGTTTCATCAATATCGCTGCCGTCTCCGAAGCCCTGGTGCTGGCCCAGAAAGCCGGTGCGGATCCTAAGAAAGTGTATGAAGCTGTGCGGGGTGGTCTGGCTGGCAGTGCCATACTGGAACAAAAAGCAGCCCGTATCTATGGCCGCGATTTTGCTCCCGGCGGATTCCTGGAAAGTCAGATGAAAGATATCAATCACGTCATGGAAACGGCACAGGAACTGGACGTCCCCCTGCTGCTGGCACCAATCGTACAGCAGATTACCCAGAGCCTCATGCAGGAAGGCCGCGGCCGGGAAGACAACAGCTGCATGGTGACCTTCTATGAAAAACTGGCCGGTATAACCGTACAGACAAAAGAATAAGAAAAAGGGACTGGGCATGACAGCATACTTCTGTGAAATATGCGTTCTTATCCAGTCCCTTTTCCGTAACACTCAGGAAAGCCCCCGTATATACGCTTCAGCCTTGCTGACCGACACGACGTCGATCCAGCCGGTCTTTATCAGGTGCCGGCAGATGCCAAAGACGATGCCGTGGCCTGTGATGAAGTGCTGGAGTTCACTCAGCCGCGCTTCCCATCCCGGAACAGAGCGATACCCCTCTATAGCTTGATCCAGCAGATTGTTTCCAGGCCATCCTTCACGGAAATAGCTGTGGATGAATAAGAACAGATCGAGGACGCGGCCATCGATATGGAAGAATTTCATTTCATTTTCCCAGTCGAGAAAGGTAATCGAACGGGTAGCGGGATTCCATGCAATATCGCGCAGGGCGGGCCGGCCATGATGCAGTCCGTATGAATGGAGCTGGGCCAGGGCCACTCCTGCCTTGTGATAGGCTTCGGCCGCGTCCTGCGGATATTCCTTTACGATGCGCTGCAGCGGCCGGCCGCTGGCTTTCATGACGAAATAATCGGGACCCAGGAAGACGATGGCCGGCGCCAGAGGAATCCGGCTGTTCACCAGTCCGATTTTATAGACCTCCGTCAGATAGGCCGTGTGCGCGTTCTGCTTGGCAAAGCGGTTGCGCCCGTTGGACAGGCTGCGCTTGATAAAATACGATGTATCCTGATAGGTAAAAGACAGAACCCGCTTCTTCGGCTGTTTATCCATGGCCATACGGGCAGCTTTTTCCATTTCCCTGTCATACATAGTGGTACCTCCATCCCAAAAAAGAGAACTGTATCTATTTTACATGATTTTTACAAAGAAGCAAAGAACTGGCCAGATTTTTCTATCGATTTCCGGGATAGTGCAAAATAGTTCTCGGTAAGACTTGCCAAAAAGAAAGAAGACCCTGATGATAATGAGAGGCCATTGCACCGATTTCATTATTATCAGGGTCTTCTATGAAAACTATTGTAGCAGAAATCACCAGAACAATAAAGAACCCCGATATAGTTATTAAACGGGATATGGCTATGAGGCATTTCAGGAACTGGCAGCAGAGGGCAAATGGCATGAGCACCAGCGGGATGTATATCATACACACCGCAAGGTGAAAGAACGGCTGCATTTTACCGCACCAAAGGTAAAGTGATGAAGCGAGTCCCTATATAGCTTCATAAAGGCGTGCATTAAAGGAAAGACTGAAAACTTCTTGACACTAACCTTGTAAATCAAGGCTTTTGACAAGCGTATAAAATTTTGGTTAAATAAGAGTAACTTGATGCAAGCTTAGATAGAATCAGGATATTCGCACAAAAGAATACTGTTAACTGCCGCACAGGCAGCTTAGAAATCGGCGGCTCGTCTGATTTCACGCTGGATGATGTTAACTGCCGCACAGGCAGCTTAGAAAATCGTCCTCTACGATGCCGGCTTTCTCTAAAAGTTAACTGCCGCACAGGCAGCTTAGAAAATTATCTTTCCATGCCGACTTTGCGATTTTATCGTTAACTGCCGCACAGGCAGCTTAGAAAGGAAGCCGTTAGGCCAGATAAAACAGTTCGGCGTTAACTGCCGCACAGGCAGCTTAGAAATTTCCAAATATTATGCTATCCCATCGCCTATTGTTAACTGCCGCACAGGCAGCTTAGAAATGGATAACCGGGGATCATTCCAACAGCTGACAGTTAACTGCCGCACAGGCAGCTTAGAAATATACGCCTGTATAACAATACATCTTTTGATGGTTAACTGCCGCACAGGCAGCTTAGAAAAGTAGCGTCTGCCGCCATCAACACGTCGCGTAGTTAACTGCCGCACAGGCAGCTTAGAAATTTATCTATGATGCGGTTCACAACTGGTGGGAGTTAACTGCCGCACAGGCAGCTTAGAAAGTAATCGCAATCCCCCCGGGAAATTGTAAAATGTTAACTGCCGCACAGGCAGCTTAGAAATTTGGTATTCATCAAAAAATTTATAATTAAATCGTTAACTGCCGCACAGGCAGCTTAGAAAAAACGCGCCCTGATAGGTTGTTGCCACCATAGGTTAACTGCCGCACAGGCAGCTTAGAAATTTTTTCGTTTAGGCTCTCTCTGTTATCTATGGTTAACTGCCGCACAGGCAGCTTAGAAAGTTATCGATGGCAATTAATTTTGTGCTATTGCAAACCAAGTTTTGTATGGTAGGGGCGTGCCTGCTATGGTCATGTGGAAATACCCTAGGATGTGTTATCTGGGACAGTTCCTATGCACAAGAACGCTGGCTGTGTGTGATTTTTATGGCACTTTTGAAATGTAATGAACGAATTATTATACGAAATAATGAAGGTGATGTCATGACAAAAGCAGAAATTGAAGCATCGAGTTTAAAAGTTATTCTACATTCCAAAAGGGCCAATATCTATTACCTGGAAAAGTGCCGAGTCATGCAGAAAGATGGACGTGTACTTTATCTGACAGAAGGGAAGCGGGAAAATCAGTACTGGAATATACCGATTGCTAATACGACGGTGCTGCTGTTGGGAACAGGTACATCCATCACGCAGGCCGCTATGCGGATGTTAGCTATGGCGGGCGTCCTGGTCGGGTTTTGCGGCAATGGGGGAACGCCGTTGCTTTCCGGTGTGGAAATCGAATGGCTCAGCCCTCAGAGCGAATACCGGCCAACGGAATATGTGCAGGGATGGCTCTCCTTTTGGTTCCAGGCAGAGAAGCGGTTAGCGGCAGCGAAAGAGTTCCAATTGAAGCGATGCCAGTTCATCGAGCGGGTCTGGCAGAAGGACCGGGACTTGCAGAGCTGGGGTTTTTATGCAGATGACGATGAAATCGAATCAGCCATGCATCGATTCCACCGGGTGATTCGACAATCTGTGAATATCCAACAGCTGCTGGCAGGCGAGGCAGTCTTTACGAAAGCACTTTATAAATATGCGAGTGGATGTGTCAATAGGACGGATTTTGTTCGCCTTCATGATGCCCCTGCGGGTGACAAGGCCAATATCTTCCTGAATCATGGTAATTACTTGGCCTATGGCTTGGCTGCGGTCACCCTATGGGTCTTGGGGATACCACATGGCTTTGCCGTCATGCACGGGAAGACGCGGCGCGGTGCCCTGGTCTTCGATGTTGCAGATCTCGTAAAAGATGCCATTGTCCTGCCGGGCGCATTCATCTGCGCCGAAGATGATCTTCGAGATCAGGAATTTCGTTCGTATTGCCTGCAGAAATTCACGGAACACAAGGTTCTTGACTTTTTGTTTGACGAAGTGAAGCGCGTAAGTCAGCTGTGGGGAAAGGAGGGACCTGTATCATGATGGTACTGTTTACTAGCCGCAGTGAAAAGAAAGCCTTGTTGACGGTTCGCCGTATATTGGATCAATTTGCAGACCGCATCGGCAATGATACGTGGCAGACCATTATGACCCAGGAAGGCGTACAGGAAGTCAGGACGCTCTTGCGCCGGAGTGCGACGAAAAGTACGGCAGTGTCTTGTCGATGGATCCGCTCGCGCAATCGCAGCCAGCTTCTCTGGGTAGTAGGGAACCGCGATAAATTCAATGAAGATGGAAGGGTGCCTGTCAATACAACGCGAAAAAATATCCTGCACAAGGAATGGGAAGGCGGTTGGCCGTATTTGTCTGTGCTCAAAGCACTGGTATCTGTGGCAGCACTTTTTCACGATTGGGGCAAAGCCTCGGATCACTTCCAGCAAAAACTCCGGTCGTCATCGATGGAGAAAGACCCGTATCGTCATGAGTGGGTTTCTTGTCAATTGTTAGCAGCTATAGCAAATATCAGTGGAGACACGCAGAATGATGATGCCTGGATACGCCTTTTTTTGGAGGGAAAGCTGAAAAAGACGACCTTGAAGAATGAGATGAAGAAACAGGGCGAACAGGCACATTCATTGCCGAGTATGCCGCCCATCATGCGTATAATCGCTTGGCTCATCCTGTCCCATCACCGTATGCCCGTGACGCGGAATGATATGGAGTGTAAAATGTGTGCAGAGAAGCCGCCCCTGTCGCTGGAAGGGCTTTTTTCGGCCGTCAAAGCTGGATGGGGGTATGAAGGCGTCATTCCAGAAAAGAGAAATTCCTGTTTTTCCTTTTCGAAAGGGTTCTTGCTGGATGATGATTGGAATAAAGCGATCAAAAAGTGGCTGGCACGGCTGCTTCGGGAAAAAGCACAGTTGCAGCAGCTATGCTTGGAAGCGAACTCAGCTCTGCGTCCACTTCTTTTATATGCGCGGGAAGCCTTGATGCTGGCAGATCATTTCGTTTCTTCCCAGAAGTGTCAGACAGATGTACCGGTCGATGAGCAGAAGAAGGTTTTATATGCCAATACGGATGGAGATAAGCTCTGTGATAAACTATCCTCCCATTTGATTCGGGTGGCTGCGCAAGCTGTCAATATCGCGCACCAGTTGCCACTCTTTGCCAGTGAGATGGATGTGGCTGATACCGTGCGCTTCACACCTGCGAAGGCACCCTATCAGTGGCAGGACAAGGCAGTCCGCAAAATCCAATCGACCAAACAGGATGGGATAGAACAAGCTTGGTTTATCTTGAATATGGCAAGTACAGGCTGCGGCAAGACCACGGCCAATGCCAAATTGATGCAGGCCTTGTCACCAGATGGCAAGACTATGCGATATACGTTAGCTCTGGGGCTGCGCTCGTTGACACTCCAGACGGGTAGTGAATATCGGGAACGTATGCATTTGACAAAAGATGAATTGGCCGTAATCATTGGGTCTCAGGCCATTGCAGAACTGTATCACCAGAAACAGAAAGTGGATGATGCGGATCCGGGGAAAGAATCATCTCGTTGCGAAATCGGCGGATCTGGGGAAGAAGAACTCCTGGAAGACATGATTTCTTTTGAAGATAATTTCACGCATGAGCAGTTGAAGTATCTGGATATTTACCTGGATGGGCGTAAGAATCCGCAGGCGAAGAAAAATGGTGCTTTCCTGTTCAAACCCATACTTGTTGCGACCATCGATCAGATTATCCGTGCGACAGAGGTGACGCGCGGCGGAAAAGGCTTGCTGCCTTTCCTTCGGATGATGTCATCGGATCTCGTCATCGATGAAGTAGATGATTTCTCGCCGGAAGATTTGACAGCCGTCGCCCGGCTCGTCCATTTAGCGGGCATGCTCGGACGCAATGTCATCCTGTCTTCTGCAACGATTCCACCGGACTTGGCACAAGGGCTGTATCAAGCCTATCAGGATGGCCTGTGCAGCTACAATGCATTCTCGAATCGCGCCAAGACGATAAACGCTGTCTGGGTCGATGAATTCCGTTCTGCATCCGCTGTGATACCACTGCAGCAGTCAAAGCAGTACGGGTTTGCTCATGAGAAATTTGTTGAGCAACGCGTCAAAAATTTACAGATGCAGGTCGTAAAGCGGAAGGCGTTCGTGATTCCTTGCCAGCCGCAGACAACGAAAGAAACATCATGGCAATCGTATGTTGCAGCAGCTAAGCAAGCCGTCCTGCAACTGCATGACGCTCATCATGTAGTAGATGAGAAGACGGGCAAGAAAGTATCTTTTGGTCTCATGCGATTTGCGAATATCAATCCATGCGTCAATATGACACTTTCCCTGTTGTCGGCTGATTGGCCGGAGGATACAGCAGTTTTCATTATGTGTTATCATAGTCGCCAGGTTTTGCTGCTTCGCCATGAGCAGGAAGTGTATCTTGACCATGTCTTGCGCCGCAAGCAAGAACGCGGCGCAAAGGTGACATTTCAAGATGTTGTCCTTCGCCGCCATTTGGACCATGGCCAGATGAAGCGGTGTATTTTCTTGGTGGTGGCTACTCCAGTAGAAGAAATCGGACGCGACCATGATTTTGATTGGGCTGTCGTAGAACCTTCTTCATATCGCTCGATTATTCAGCTGGCAGGGCGCGTCCATCGTCACCGTCCGTGTCTGCAAGATGTATCGGTCCCGAATATCGGTGTCATGGAATTTAATTGGAGGGGGATGGTTGATTCTGGGAGGAACGCTGTCTTTTGCAGACCGGGCTTCGAAAAAAATCCGGATTATTTGTTGGATAGTCATGATATGAACGATCTGATTCCAGATGATAATTGGAACCATATCGATGCCATTCCCCGTGTACAGATTCCAAAACCGCTTCGTCCACATTCGAGGCTGATCGATTTGGAGCATCAGAGACTGGCGGACTGGCGTAGACTCGATGACGAATATCCGGACCAAGTGGGTGGTTGGCAGCAGACTGGCTGGTGGATGACGGGCCAAGCACAGTATCTGTGCCCGTTCCGTGCAGGTGTTCCTGATAGAGACCTGTGCTATCGATACGATGCGAGCAAGGGAATGCTGGGCTTTTACGAAAGAAACAGCGGCGAATACGTGCTTTGCGGGGATATGTACAATTTGAAACCATATCCCAAGGAGAAACTAGATGCGCATAGGGAGCGCTTTTGGCTGCCACGTGATTATATGGCGTCGCTTCAGGCTCAAGTTGCCAGAAAATCGTATGACGATGAAGACGAGGAAGAGGTTCTGCAGCGGATATCAGAACGATACGGTCAGCTGACTCTTCCGGCCTATGCAGATGAATCCGGCAGGACATACTGGTATGATGACCAGCTTGGAGCGTTCCATACCTTATTGAATGAAAGAAAGGGATAGTCAGTCGAATCTGTTTCTGCTATAATGAATTTGATAATATCTGCCGCACAGGCAGCTTAGTAAATATTTAAATCCTGAGGAAGCATAATCTGCCGTATAGGCAGCTCATATGATTTTTCTTTAGGATTGTATTAATAAATCCATATTAAAATCTTGAGGAAATTAAAAAATGTGGTATAATAAAAATAAAGGAGGGATAAATATGGGATCCATAGCAACTTACATCACCGATAAAGCGGCAAAGAAAGAACAGACCCCGGCAGAGTGGATACAAAAGAATCTACAGAATTTAGAGCGCTGTAGAACTGTATCACATATTGCTCGCTATACCAATCCGGATGTTGCCATCAGCGTACACGATACGAGTCAGCCTGTTGGCCAGGGATATTTGACAACAACCGACATGACAGCCGAAGATGATTTGATCGTGAATGGCGGTGCCGCCTATATGGCGTTTGCTTCATTCTTGGTAGGAAAATTCTCTCAAAAAGAAACGGCAGAAGAGCAAAAAGCAGATCTTGCGGCAAAGACGGCATGGCAATACTTCCGTGAAGATTCACCGTTCATTCGCAAAGAGATTGAATCTTTGGGGGTTGAGTATGAACCGCTGCGAGAGAAAATCCTTAAGATTCGGCCACAGGAAGTGCCACAGATGACGGATACTCGTTTGCGGCAAGTGTACTTTCCGACAGGTGAAGATGACTATCATTTGTTGACAGTCATCCCGCCCGTGTCGATGATGTTTTCTTTAACGGAGCAGGTTGAAACTGCATCACGCTCACAGAGAAGGTGCCGTGATAAAAAGTCAGAACATTATGGAGAATCATATTTCATATTTCCGGATATCACACGTGCTGCATTTGGGGGATCACAGCCGCAAAACATGAGTTGTCGGAATACATCCCTTGGAGTAGATATTTTGCCTTCACAACCACCAATACTTAGTGGACGCAAAATAAAGTTGCCGAAGAGAAATTTCTTCTCTGATTCGCTTTATTGGCGCAGATTCAGTGACACGTTATCTGATCTCGATGCTCTCTTTCGCGATCAGCGTCACAATCTTGCAATGCGAAAGCGGCGGGAGGATATTATCCTGGATTTTGTTGAAGCTATTTTGTACGAAGCAAATCGTCTGCAGATCCTTCCTGCTGGATGGAGCAAGGAAACCGAGCTGTCAGATGAGCAGGCAACTTGGCTGGATGAAGCCTATGGAAGACAGCGGCAAGCCGATACGGATTGGATTTGGCCGGTTTGCTTGGATTTTTCTCGCTGGCTCGTAAATGCCTACGGGAGGTTCTGTCGCATAGAGAAGCGGAAAGAGATTTCGCTTTCGAATGCAGAGCTGCACTCCTTTGCATCGACGTTGGAGAGCGTCCTGAAGCAGGAGGTGAGAGAAGGATGAATAGAATCAAAACGTATTTGCTGTTGCGGCAGGTCAAGATTCATAATGCGAATGCATTCAGCAGCCCTCTCACGATTGGCTTCCCCGCCATGACAGCGTGGTTAGGTGCCATGCACGCGCTTGAAAGAAAGCTTCGTCAGCATGAAGCGCTGTCAGGCATTCGCTTGAAGAAATTGGCTGTCTCCTGTCATGACTTTGATTTACAGACCTATAAGGGACCAGGTGACTATGTGAACTCAGTGATTATCACTGCGAATCCCTTGCGAAAAAAAGGTGCTTCCTTTGAGCGGCCACCATTTATTGAAGAAGCGAGAGTCCATTTGAATGTGTCACTTCTTATCGAAATCGATGGGCTCATGCCGGGCGACTTTCCGATTTTTGAGGAGAAGGTTAAAGAGGCTTTGGAGAGGATGAAGATTGCCGGCGGAGATGTCCTTGGTTTTTCGCCGATACAAGACGCTATAAATTTAACTTCGACGCGCCACTCCAGAATCCTCTTGGTGGATGAAAAAAATGAGGAAGACAAACGTCGTGCCATTCGCAGTCTCATGCCGGGATATGTCCTAATAGAGCGTCGCCAGTTGTTGCAACAAAGACAGGAAGAACTCAATCATCAAGATACCCTGCAGGCGATGCTGGATTTGCTGGCTCTGCACTATGAATACGATGACGAACACGATACATGGAATGTACAGCCGCGCAAGGAAAAAGGCTGGTTGGTGCCGATTGTTACAGGATTTAAAGGGCTGACACCACTTGGCCACGTTGCGAATCAGCGCGATGCGAGTACGTTGCATCGCTTTGCAGAACCTGTGCTGACCCTCGGCGAGTTCAAGATGGCACATCGGTTTGATTGTGTGGATGATATGATGTGGCAGTACCATTATGATGAGGATAAAGGTTTATACGTCTGTGTGAATGAGCAGATGGAATCAGATGAAGAGGCTAAAGGAGAGGATTAATCATGGCAAAATCAAGCACGAAAGGGTTAGCAACCGTACTATCTTTTGAGAAAAAAATCGTTCTCTCAGATGGTTTGATGTATGGGACAACTTGGGAAAATCGGCAGACACAAGCGACCGCCCTGCCGTTGCATGAAAAATCTGTTCGCGGCACGATTTCCAATCGCCTGAAATCGGCAGTTGCCAATGATCCTGCAAAGCTCAATGCAGAAGTCGAAAAGCCGAATCTGCAGACTGTTGATGCAGCATCGTTGACCATGGAACAGGATACGCTAAAGGTCACTTTTACGATGAAAGTCCTGCCGGGTGCAGCTGTTCCCGCAGCCTGCAATGTGGAAAACCACAAGGAAGAAATCTTGAAAATGGGGAAGCGCTATGTTGAGCAATATGGATTTGGCGAATTAGCCAAACGATATGCTTTGAATCTTGCTAACGGGCGATTTCTTTGGAGAAATCGCGTCGGCGCAGAAGAATTGGAAGTGCAGGTAAAATCTGGAAATACGCAGTGGCTGTTTCATTCATATGATTATTCCCTGAAGGATTTTGATCATGTTGACGAAAAGGTTGAAGCCTTATCGGAACAGCTTGAGTCGGCACTGGATGGTAAGCTTCCGTACTTGCTGTTGGAAGTCACGGCGTTTGCTAAGATTGGCAAGGGACAGGAAGTCTATCCAAGTGAAGAGCTCATTCTTGACAAAGGGAAAGGTAAGAAGAGCAAAGTGTTATATGAAGTGAACGGTACGGCAGCAATGCATTCTCAGAAGCTCGGCAATGCAATTCGCACGATTGATACCTGGTATAACGAATATGAAACGGGAAACGGTGTAGGTCCCATTTCTGTAGAACCATATGGGGCTGTGACGAATCTTGGCAAGGCGTTCCGCAATCCAAAAGAAAAATGCGATTTTTATACGCTGTTTGATAAGTATTCACTGGGTGCTGATTTTGACAGTCCGGAAGCTGCTCATTACGTCATGGCTATGCTGATTCGCGGCGGCGTATTTGGCGCAAGCGGAAAGGAATGATAGGTATGTGGTTCTTCCAAGATATTATATTACAGCTCACAGAAGACATATCCGCTTCCTTCCTTTGGTCCAGAGTCTTCCGGCAAGTTCATTTGGCACTTGTCAACAGCAAGGATGAACAGGGGATAATCCGATGTGGTGTCGCCTTTCCTGAGTATTCCGAGGAGAATCTGACACTGGGTCATCGACTTCGTTTGCTCGCTCCAGAAGAATCAGATCTGCAGCGTTTGAATCTGACCGATGCACTGATGCGTTTTGTCCCAGATTACGTGAAGATTACGACAATCCGTCAGGTCCCTATCAGAAAATGTAAGGGATACGTGACATACAGCCGATATCAGCCGGAAGCTACGGTTATGCAGAAAGCTAGACGCTATGCAAAGCGACACGGTATTTCAATAGAAGAAGCGCAAAAACTTTTTCCCACGGCTGTCAGTAAGAATCGCTACCCGTATATCCAGCTGGAGAGCATGACCAATCACCATTGTTTCAGCCTGTTCATCCAGAAACAGGAAGCTGTAGAGCAGCCATGCAACGGTTTTTCTGCCTATGGATTCAGCAAGAAATCGTCTGTTCCTGATTTCTGACCAAAGTTTTTACTATGTATCGGAAAGCCTTGTAAATCAAGGGTTTTGACAAGCGCATAAAATTTTGGTTAAATAAGAGTAGACTGATGCAAGCTTAGGTAGCATCAGGATATTCGCATAAAAGCCTACGTTAACTGCCGTATAGGCAGCTTAGAAAATATGCTCCATATTTGCTTGCTATCCGCTGTCGTTAACTGCCGTATAGGCAGCTTAGAAAGGTTGATTTTGATAATTCCAAAAGGCGTTTCTGTTAACTGCCGTATAGGCAGCTTAGAAAATTATCCCATTTTACACATATATTAACTGGAAGTTAACTGCCGTATAGGCAGCTTAGAAATACACGGATAAAAAGATAGCAGACTTGTTTTTGTTAACTGCCGTATAGGCAGCTTAGAAATAAATGGAGCAGGGCAGCTATGGATTTGAGTCGTTAACTGCCGTATAGGCAGCTTAGAAAAGATACACAAGAAGATATTCCTTGTCCGGTACGTTAACTGCCGTATAGGCAGCTTAGAAAATACAGGTTGTCTGCAACGTGGACCTGTTCGGGTTAACTGCCGTATAGGCAGCTTAGAAATCTATGGGTGTCAACATGGCACTCTGCCAGATTGTTAACTGCCGTATAGGCAGCTTAGAAAAAGTACGGCAACGATGTGCCGATGACCACATAGTTAACTGCCGTATAGGCAGCTTAGAAAACCAGTCGTTCGCATTCTTCGTACTTCAAATCGTTAACTGCCGTATAGGCAGCTTAGAAATTAATTGAGAACTTCCTATTTTCGTTTTTAACAGTTAACTGCCGTATAGGCAGCTTAGAAAATAATATCGTGTAAATGCTTTACGCTTGCTTTGTTAACTGCCGTATAGGCAGCTTAGAAAAGGACTTTTAGACATATGTCGCAATATATGCCGTTAACTGCCGTATAGGCAGCTTAGAAAGGCAGGTTTTGATAATTCCAAAAGGCGTTTTTGTTAACTGCCGTATAGGCAGCTTAGAAAAGTTGCAGCCGTCCATGTCGTGAGCATCTAGCGTTAACTGCCGTATAGGCAGCTTAGAAATTTAGTCATGACATACAATTAGTCGGGTATCTGTTAACTGCCGTATAGGCAGCTTAGAAAGGTACAGTACCAATTGCAGTATCAGCAGTTCAGTTAACTGCCGTATAGGCAGCTTAGAAATTCTACGGGAGGCTGAAAAGATGTGAGGAGCAGTTAACTGCCGTATAGGCAGCTTAGAAATACGGAAGATAACTGGCTTAGAATGATATATAGTTAACTGCCGTATAGGCAGCTTAGAAAAGCTAAAGCACTCCCTAGTTTCAACGCCCGTTGTTAACTGCCGTATAGGCAGCTTAGAAATAGCGGCCTTTTATTAACAGCACGTATCACTAGTTAACTGCCGTATAGGCAGCTTAGAAAGGCAAAATACCACTTTCTGGCCGTTACATAACGTTAACTGCCGTATAGGCAGCTTAGAAAAAAACTGTTTTTAGACCATCTGTTTTTAGCGAGTTAACTGCCGTATAGGCAGCTTAGAAATATATGTGGTATTCCATCCAAAAAGTATAAATGTTAACTGCCGTATAGGCAGCTTAGAAAATCAGCATGTCATATCGTAGAACGGCTTGTACGTTAACTGCCGTATAGGCAGCTTAGAAAAAAAAAATACGCCCCTGCCGATGACAGAAGCGTGTTAACTGCCGTATAGGCAGCTTAGAAAACTCGTCGAAAAAGCCCCGCCCCAGAAAAAACGTTAACTGCCGTATAGGCAGCTTAGAAAAAACCGTGCATGATCGGACGGGGGTATCCATCGTTAACTGCCGTATAGGCAGC
>NZ_DGXL01000034.1:0-7780 GCF_002395615.1 Megasphaera sp. UBA4233
CTGCAGGTCGATGATGTAGATGCCATTGCGTTCCGTGAAGATGAACCGTGCCATCTTAGGGTTCCAACGGCGGGTCTGATGACCGAAATGTACGCCTGCTTCTAATAATTGTTTCATTGATACTACTGCCATAATTGTGATTCCTCCTGTTTTTTCCTCCGCCCGGTCATCACTTGTGAAAACCGCGCAAACGGCACAGTTACAAGCTCGACGGTGCGTGTGTATTTTGAACCTTTCATATTATATCACAAGACGTATAGGGCCACAAGCTTTTTTTGCGACTTCGTCTTTCAAGTTTTTATGGATAAATATATGACAATATGGTAGAATAATGTTATATTGTCTTCTGGGTGCAGATGTCCCGGACGGAGCAGTACCCTTGCCGTGAAGACATAATAGTAAGGCCACAGAAAGGACTATTTTAAGGAGGTACGGCTCATGTTTGAACAAATGGAAACCCTGCAACCTGTCATCTTAGCTGGCGGCGATGATTCCCGTATGGGATACAACAAGGCCCTGGCTTCGTTTGAAGGGACGACACTGATTGAAACGATTTACACCCTGCTCGATTTCGTCTTTGACAAATCTCCTATGGTCGTAACCAACGACAAGGCTATTTTCAAGGACATCGACTGTCTGAAAGATGCCCTCATCGTAGAAGACGTGTATAAAGGCGCCCAGACACTGGGGGCTGTAGCAACGGCCTTCCAGTATACCGATGCGGAAAATATCTTCGTCATCGGCGTCAACATGCCTTTCGTTTCCGTTCCCATGATTGAAAAGATGTCCTTCCACATCCAGGCGGCCGATGCCGTCGTTCCCGTCCAGGATGGAACCGACATCTGTCTCCATGCCGTGTATAACCGCCGGCTCATGCCTCTCATGCGGAAGAAAATCGCCGAAGGCAATCACCTTCTCCACTCGTTCTTCCCCCAGATCGACCTGGTACAGATCCCGGTCCGCAAAGATAAGCAGGAAGATGCCATATTCTTCGATGTCCACACACCGATGGACCTCAAGATGGCCGAAGAACAGTACGAATCAATCAAGGAAACGGAACCGGAAGCATTCCAGCCCCTTCTGGAAACAGATCCCATAGCTCTCAAAAAAGACTGATCATAAAAATATACGCGCCCTATAAGCGGATGCAGACAGGCGCTGCAAGATCTCTTGTTACGATCTTGCAGCGCCTGTTTTTTGTCCCGCCGGTGCGGGAACAGCGTTATTCCAATATGTAAACCAGCACAGTCCGGCGTCCGAACTGCATGCACTGGTTATAATCGAGCATGCACAGGTCCACCCGGTTCCCCAGGATATCACTGCCCGTATCTTCCGCCCGGGCAATACCGTAGCCGGGGATGTAGACTGTCGTGCCTAAGGGGATGACGTTGGGATCGACGGCAATCTCACCGTAGCGGGCACGCGTCCCCATCTTGGTGATGCCTTCGCCGTTGCCATCAGTCGGCAGATAGGCCGTGGCAACCATCGTATAGACAGCTTTGTACTTGGATATGGTGCCCGTATTGATTTCTACCGTTTCCTTCGTGCCTACATGGCGGATGAGCGGCTGCATCTCTGCCACCAGTGTCGTAGAAATGTGCTCTTTGCCGACGACCTGACCATCGAGGCTGACCAGATAATTCTTGACTGTCTTGCGGCCATTGACCCCCTGCTGCAGGACCTGTTCTTCGCCCTGTCCCAGCGTTTCGTCCGGGATACTTTCTATCGCATAGGGAACGACTTCGTCTTCCGTGATTTCCTTGCGGGACAATACGCCCACCCTGATGGTCATGTTTTCTTTGACAGGAGCCGATACATCTCCATATGCCCGGTAGTTCTCACTATCGTACCCGGCCTGTTCGACTGCTTCCTGCACCGTCTTTTTCGCAGTGCGGATGGTCTTTTTCTGATTCTTATATTCTATCGTCACCGGTACTGCCCGGCGCACAGTCGCCGTCGTCCCTTCTTTCAGCGTATCGGTCGAAAGCTCTACTTCGTCATGATGACCGAGGGAAATATTGTTTTCCCGCAGGAGTGCTTCCGCATTGATCGCATGGGTATAGACGGTATGCGTCCGGCCATCTGCTTCTATGGTCACTGCCCTGCCCCGGTCCACGAATCCCGTCAGAGATACCAGTACCAGCAAAGCAATCAGAGTCACATACATGCGCGTAATGCGCTGGGAAATACGTTTTCTCATCCATATCCTCCTTATTTCAAATACACTATTCTCTTGATTTTATCAGAAAGTGGGGGGATATGTCAAAATAAGGCCGGATTTGTAACTAAAATGTGTCATTTATCCCCAGAAGTCCGCCGGAGCACCCTGGTCTTGATATCTTTTTTCTGCAGCTGCCGCGTATGGTCTTCCGCTTCTTTCTGCAGCATCGCCTGGGCATGAACGGGTTCTCCTTTACGCGTATCAGCCAGATAGCGGTATGTCCCGTCGCCGTTCATGGCATAGGCTTTGACGTTATCATGGAAATACAGGTTCAGGATTCCCTTGATCCGTTCTTTATGGGGCTGATATTCGACGGGAATCATGAGTTCGACCCGTTCGTTCAGATTGCGGGGCATCCAGTCGGCGGAGGAAATGAATACATCTTCCCGGCCATTATTATAGAAATAAAAGAGGCGGCTGTGTTCCAGATAGCGGCCTACGATGCTGTGGACTTCGATATTATCACTGAGGCCGGGTACTTCCGGACGGAGCACGCAGATACCACGGACGATGAGCTTGATTTTGACGCCAGCCTGCGACGCTTCATAGAGGCGGGCGATGACTTTCTTATCAAGGAGCGAGTTCATCTTGGCGATGATCAAAGCTTTCTTCCCTTGCCGGGCCCAGGCCGTTTCCTGATCGATTTCTTCATAAATCCGCTGACGCAGATTGAGCGGAGCTACGGCCAGTTTGTTCCAATATGGAGGATCGGAATAACCGGACAGGAGGTTGAAGAAGGCCGAAGCATCGACGCCGATCAGCGGGTCGGAAGTCAGAATGCCGACATCCGTATAGATTCGGGCCGTCTTGCCGTTGTAGTTCCCCGTCGCCAGATGGACATAGCGTTTGATGCCGTCTTCTTCGCGGCGCACGACGAGGGTAATCTTGGAATGGGTCTTGAGGCCCATGATGCCGTAAATGACGTGACAGCCGGCTTTTTCCAGCTTCGCCGCCATGTGGATATTATTTTCTTCATCAAACCGGGCCTTGACTTCCATGAGGACCGTGACCTGTTTGCCGTTTTCCGCAGCCTGAGCCAGAGCCGCAATAATCGGCGACTTGCTGCTGACCCGGTATAAGGTCTGCTTGATGGCCAGGACACTGGGATCGGTCGCAGCCAGGCGGACGAAGTTTTCGATAGTTTCAAAGGTTTCATACGGGTGATGGACCATGATATCGCGCTGCGAAATAGCGGTCCACATATCCGGAGCATGGAGGTTTTCTAATTCGTACGCCGGCTGCGGGAAAGCCGGTGCATAGCGCAGATAGTCGTAGCCTTCGATACCCGTGAAGGAGAAAAACACCTTGCAGTCCAACGGTCCGGGGATCATGTAGACGTCACGGTCTTCCAGAGACAGTTCGGTCATGAGCAGGGTCTTCACCATGCGGCTTGCCGAATCAGCCAGTTCCAGACGGACGGCAGCACCTTTTTTCCGCTTTTTCAGCGATTTGACGACTTCTGCCAGGAGATCTTCCGCATCATCATCGATATCCAGGTCAGCATCGCGGGTCACGCGGAATGGTGTAGCTTCCAGGATTTCACAGCCCAGGAAGAAACGTTCAGCAAAGGTACTGAGCACGTCTTCCAGGAAGAGGAACTGCTGTGGTCCCGTTTCGCCCGGCACTTTGATAATCCGATTGATGACTGACGACGGTACGGGCAGGATAGCTGTCTTGACGCTGCTATCCCCTTCGCGGCGGCGCAGGAGGACAGCCAGGTTGAGGCTCAGACTGGAAAGGAAGGGGAACGGGTGGCTCGAATCGACGGCCATCGGCGTGACGACCGGGTAGATTTCCCGTTCAAAGAAATTTTCCAGCCATAACTGCTGTTTTTCATTCAATTCAGACGGCTTGATGAAATACAGGCCTTCGCCACGCAAGCGGTCGCGCAGGTCATTCAGATAGGCATACTGCTGCCGTACCTGTTCGTGTACCATCTGTTCGATAGCTGAAAACTGTTCCTGCGGCGTCATGCCAGCAATATCGTGATGATTGACTCCACTTTCGATGAGATGCTTGACGCCGGCCACGCGAATCATGAAAAATTCATCGAGATTCGATGCGCTGATGGCCACAAAATTGAGCTGTTCCAGGAGCGGGTTCGACGGCACTGCCGATTCGCGCAGCACCCGTTCATTGAATTTGATCCACGTGCATTCCCGGTTCAGATAGTTCTGGGGGTTTAAAAAGTCCACTCATCACACCTGCCCTTTCAGCAATCGGGGAGTAATACCGAATATTTCTTCAAAATTCCGGCTGGCCTGAATAAACGACCACCGTTCGAGAGAAATATCCAGTTCCGACTGATAATACAATTTGAGTTCCTTGTCGCCTAAAACGGCGCGAATCTGCTTGATTTTTCCCGTATGACTCTTATCGATAGCATCTGCCAGGGAAAAGATAGCCTGCAGTTTAGAAATCAATACTTCCAGTCCCGGCGTTGGATTCCGGTCAACCCAGTCCGCATGTTCTGAAGGCATGTACGGGTCAATATAGGAAGCGACGCTGGCGACGATTTCTTTTTCTTCGTCTGTAATACTGAATAAATCAGTCTGCCGGATCAATTCGTACGAACAGACACGATGCTTGCGCATGTTGATGAATTTACCGGTTTCGTGCAAAATAGCAGCCAGCCGCAGCAGATAGCCCGTATGATAAGCAAGGCCACAGCGTTGATACAGAGCCTGGAAAATTTTTGCAGCATACGATTCGACGCGAGCCGAATGATCCGGATTATACAGGTAGCGGCCGGCGATGGTCCGGGCCAGGTCAAGCAGCAGTCCCCGCTGGTGATTCACATAGGGATCTGCTGTCTGTTCGGCTACGTAATACAGGGAATAGCCTTCCGTAAAGGTCGTACTCATCAATACGATCATGTCGATTTCAATAGTCCGGAACAGTTCATAGTACAGCATAAACGTCGGCATGAGCACATTGGCCAGGCCTTCGGATAATTTGAAGCGCTGCATGAGCTTAAGCGGCGTCAGGCCGTGGAAGGATTCGACAAAATCGCGGAACATCTGCGGCCGGATCAGCGTGGCCCCATTCTGTGGCTCGATGTGCATCAGCTTGCCCAGGAGGACGGCGCTTTTGCCGGAAAGGACGATATAGCGGATGTCATGTTCGCGCACATTAGCCCAGAGCGGTGCCAGACTGCCATGAATGAATTCCCGCGCTGCTGTCGGAAACGAAATGTCTTCGCGCTGACGCTGTGTAAAGTTTTCCATAATCCGCAGTGAACCAAGATAGACATTCTGCTGGAACAGAAGATGGTCATCCTGCCAGCAGGTCAGGCCCATACCGCCAGAGGTAATGTCTACCAGCAGCACAGCATGACCAGCAAAATTAAAGGTCCCTTTCAGGACATGATAATAGAGGCCAAAAAACTTGTAGTAAATTTCTTTGGTCATGTGAACGACTTCGACTTTAAAGCCCGTGCGTACTTTAATCTGGTCGAGCGCATTCAGCATATTGTCGGCTTCCCGTATGGCTGTCGTCGTAATGACCCGTACGTCCTGTACATCATAGTCACGCAGCAATTGTTTGAAGCCGTTCAGAATGCGGCAGATTTCATTTAAGGAACGGAAACTGACGTGATGTGTCTTAAATACTTCTTCACCGTATTCCACTTCCTGGGATACATTTTCTATGATTGTCATATCATCCATCGCCGTGTACGATATGATTTTCATTGCCATATTTACAGTACCGATATGAATGATACCGGCATACTGCCTTACCCTGTTCTCCATAGTCAACCCTCACTCGTATTTAGTTTTAATATCTATATTATACATGATTTCAAGAGGTCATTTACCTATTTTCTGTATAATCTTTGTAAAAGATTTCCCTATTTTACTATAAAAAATTTCCGGCCCTTCTTTTTTTCTGATATAATATGTATTTAGCGACAAGTTGGTATTGCCCTTCGTCAGTCTGATTGAATATAAAGAGAGGTATGTTATGGAAAAAATAGCCATCATTGATCTGGGATCGAACTCCATCCGATTCGTAGCCCTGCAGATAGCAGATAATGGTGCGTATTCGTTTATGTATCAGGAAAAAGAAGCCATCCGTCTCGGCCACGGTCTGAGCGAAACGCAGATGCTGAGTGAAAAAGGCATGGAACGAGCCATGACCTGTCTTAAAGTCTACAAACACATGATGGATGTCGGTCATATCGAACATTGTATTGCCGTAGCCACAGCGGCTGTCCGCAATGCTTCCAACGGCGATGATTTTCTAAAGCGGATCAATAAAGAAACAGGCATTACCATGAATGTCATCACCGGTGAACGGGAAGCCTACCTGGGTTATCTGGGTGTCATCAATACGATCAACGTCCGTGATTTTGTTCTCTTCGACCTGGGCGGCGCCAGTGTTGAATTAACTCTCGTCCGCAATGGAGAAATTAAAAAATCCGTATCCGTGCCCATTGGAGCCGTAACGCTGACGGAAAAATTCAATACCTCCGGTGACCCCGACCCGGATGCCCTGGAAGCCTGTCAGAAATACGTCGGCAAACAGTTGGAAGAAGTCTCCTTTATCGCTGATGCAGGCCTGCCTCTCATCGGTATAGGCGGGACGGCTCGTAATTTTGCCAAGATGGACCAGCGCATCACAGGCTATGATTTATCCAAAATCCATAATTATATTCTATCGTATGACAACTTCGAAAATTTATTCATCGAAATTACGACCCGTACGGCAGTAAATCGGAAAAAGATACCCGGTCTTTCTTCCGATCGTTCTGATTTAATCATCGCCGGGGCCCTGGTCATCGATACCTTATTTTCTCTCACGCGCAGTCAGGAACTCATCGTCAGCGGCTGCGGCCTGCGTGAAGGCCTGTTCTTCGAATACTACGCCGCTTATGCCAATATGGAAAAACCACGCTTCGACGATATCCTGGAACAAAGCATTTCTAATTTCCTCAAGGCCCTGCCCAACACGAACTACCAGCATATCCGGCAGGTAGAACGGGTAGCGACAATGCTCTTCGACCAGCTGCAGCCCCTGCACGGCTACGGTCCCAAGGAACGGCGGCTTTTGGTCACGGCAGCCCGCCTGCACGATGTGGGAAAAATCATCAACTATTACGATCATGCCCGTCATTCGGCTTTCATCATCGGCCATGCACCGATTTACGGCCTGACTCAGATGGAACAAATCGACGCCTCGTTCATCGCCGGATTCCATCATGGTATCAGTCGTAAAATCATGCGGTCCTATCGGTATGCCCATATGCCATCGGAAGAAGAATGGACGATGATCCGTCGCCTCTCTACCCTGCTGGCCCTGGCTGAAGCGTCGGACCTGACCTACGAACAGCTCGTGGATAATATCGAAGTAGCTCATGCAGAAAACGTCATCGTCCTCATCCTGACGGTCACACCGGGAGCTACCTACAATGCGGCCGATTATGAAATGAAGCAGCTTCTCAGTCAATTCAAGAAAGAATTCGGAGCATCTCTGCTGCTGGTATGGAAATAAAAGGCAAAGCTCCTTTCATAGTTCGTTTGACGTTTGTCAAAAAGTGAACGTACCCCCGTCTATAGA
>NZ_DGXL01000036.1:0-52543 GCF_002395615.1 Megasphaera sp. UBA4233
GGAAACTTACGCCTGTGGAGAGAGCGTAAGTCGCCACAACTCTTCAGAGTCAGTGGTGCTGTTCTCGTTGAAGCAGGAAGCCCCCGCCTCTGTAGGCGGGGGTACGTTCACCCCACTACAAACGGCAAACTCAAACTCAACGAGGAGCTGTCTTTATGCGACAGCTCCTCGTTTTTTATGGGCATACCGGACTGTCTTCCGCATGCTGCACCTGCTTCCAGCATCCCTCATCATGACTGTAAATGACACCCATGGCCTGCAGGTAGGCATAGATGATAGTCGTACCGACAAAGGTCATGCCCCGTTTCTTAAGGTCCGCCGAAATCTGGTCCGACAGCAAAGACCGGGTACAGCCCTGCTCACATATGACCTTCCCCTGCGTCCAGTGCCACAAGTAGGCATCAAAACAGCCCCACTCCGCCTGAATGGCCAGAAAGACGCGGGCATTGGTCCTGGCAGCCCTGATTTTCAGCTTATTCCGTATAATGCGGGAATCGTGCCGCAGCGCTTCTAATTTTTCATCGGGATAACGAGCTATCACCAAAGGATTGAACCCGTCAAAGGCCTGGCGGAACCCTTCCCTCTTATTGAGAACACATTCCCAGGAAAGACCGGCCTGAAACCCTTCCAGGACCAGCATCTCAAACAACCGCTGGTCATCATGGCAGGGCACACCCCACTCCGCATCATGATAGGCAATATACAGCGGATTCTGTGGATTGCACCACCGGCACCGCACCCTGCCATCGTGCCATTGTATGATATGATTATGTTCCATCACCGTATCCTCCGTCATGTACTATGGTTCTTTTATTATATCACGGGCATACAAAAAAGATTCACTGTGAAGCAGCGTTTATCCCGTTTTACAGTGAATCTTTTATTCATGTGATTTTTTTCACTTTTGATGTACTAATCTACGCAGATTATGCTGATTTTTCTATGACCTTACAGCGGAATAGATCCGACGAGGACAGCAGCAAAGAGAATAATCAGAGATACCAGCCAGGCCCAGAAGAAGGTGTGTTTCTGATGTTCACCGAAGTCAACACCGGCAAGGCCGACGAGTAAGAAGGTAGACGGAGTCAATGGAGAAACGGGGAAGCCCAGCGTCATCTGACCACAGATGGCAGCCCTGCCCAGATCGACACCAGCCAGCCCGACGGCATCAGCAGCCTGTGCCAGTACAGGCAGTACGGCAAAATAGAAGCTATCCGGGTCGAACAACAGACTTGCCGGCATAGAAATGACACCGATGATAACGGCAAAATGAGCAGCCAGTGCGTCCGGAATAATCGTGACCAGTCCCTGAGCCATGGCATTGAGCATTCCGGCACCTTTCATGATACCCGTAAAAATACCAGCAGCAAATAATACGCTGGCCATCATCAGAGCAGATTTGGCATGAGTATCAATCAACTGACCCTGTGTCTTGAGATTAGGATAATTGACCATCAGGGCTATGACCAGTGCTACCATAAAGCATCCTGCTGGGGGCAGTGTCCCTTTGACCAGTAAGGCAACGGTGGCAATGATCAGGAGCAGGTTAAACCAGAAAAACTTAGGGCGGCGCAAAGCGGCTTCCTCATCTGACAGCGGCGCCGGTTCCAGACTGATATTTATCAGCTCCGCACCGAGGCGGCGTTTTTCTTTCATCCCGAATATGACGGCAATGGCAATACCTGCCATCATCCCGATGACCTGCGGGATGACCATGGGGGCAAATAAATCCATGACGGGCATTTCCAGTGCCGTAGCCGCCCGGATAGTCGGTCCGCCCCAGGGCACGATGTTCATTGTACCAGCACCGAGAGCTACGATTGTGGCCAGGATACGCCGGTCCATTTTTAACTTTTCGTAAATCGGAAGCATAGCTGGAACCGTAATGAGAAAGGTACTGGCACCAGATCCATCCAGGTGAGTCAATAAGGTAATAACATATGTACCAATACATATTTTTATGGGATTTGAACCAACAATGCTGAGGATTTTATTAACAATGCGTTCAAAAACGCCCGTATCTCCCATAATCGTGAAAAATAACACGGCAAAAATAAACATAGCACCAGTCGGAGCTACGCTCTTGATCCCGGCCATCATGAATTTCCCCATATCGCCGCCCAGTCCTAATATCAGGCAGGCAATAATTGGCACGGAAATCAAAGCACACATCGTAGAAAGCTTTTTCGTCAGTATGCTGATCAGGACCAGAAGAACCGTGACCAAACCTACAACAGCTAACATAGTAAACCTCCTATCCGGATATCCTGCCGCAGACATACTGCGGCAGGATATCCAGGGTAATAAAGGACTTATCAGTCAGTAATTGATTTTGTAAAGTACGCAATAGTATCTTCATCCAGATGCAGGATATCCGCCAAAACGTTTCCTGTATCTTTTCCCAGGGTAGGCGCCTTCGCATACGTATAGGGATCGGCTTCTGTCATTTTTACCGGATTTCCTGTTACGCGCATTTTCCCTTCCACGGGGTGGTCAATTTCGCAAATCATCTGACGGGCTTTGGCAATGTGTTCATCGTTTACTACATCGGACACATCATGGATAGGCGCACAAGGTACGCTGTGGGCCCTGAGGATTTCAATGACTTCTTTTGCCGTATGCTGTTTTGTCCAGCTCGTAACCATGGCGTTCAATTCATCTTTCTGATTTGCCCGGTCCTTATTCAGTTTAAACCGTTCATCGGCAAACCAGTCGGCATGATCCGTCGCTTCGCAGAACCGTTTCCAGATAGCATCGTTACCGACACCGATGACAATCCATTTATCCGATGCTTCAAAAGAATCGTACGGATAAATGAATTCATAACGGTTGCCTGCCCGCTGAGGAATACGGCCTTCTACCATGTAAATTTCCGTTATGGTTTCCATGGCGCTGACCGAGCAGTCCACCAGCCCTACATCGACGTATTCACCGTGATGCTGTGTATTCCGTCCCTGCAGAGCTGCCAGGATGCCGATGCAGCAGTTCAGGCCGCCCAAGACGTCACCAATAGCCGTCCCCGTCCGGGTTGGCGGAGAATCCGGCCAGCCAGTAACACTCATCATGCCGCTGAGCGCCTGGGCAATGACATCATAGCCGGGCAGCAGCCGGTACGGGCCGGTCTGGCCAAATCCGGATATTGACGCAAAGATGATATTCGGATTGAGTTTCTTTACTTCTTCATAGGAAAATCCCATTTTAGCAATGGTTCCGGGTTTGAAATTTTCTACAAAAACATCCGAGACTTTGATGAGTTGACGAAGGACTTCTTTTGCCTTTTCATCATGCAAATCCAGTTTCACACTCTTCTTATTGCGGTTCAGGTTGGCATAGTAGGCACTGATTCCCTTATCAAACGGAGGATACGCCCGGCTGTCATCGCCATGGGGCGATTCAATCTTAATGACTTCCGCTCCCATATCTGCCAGCAGCATCGTGCAGTAAGGGCCGGAAAGGACACGGGTGAGATCGAGGACGCGGATGCCTTCTAATGGTTTAGACATAGCATGACACCTCTATTCATCATCAATTTCAATATACATTCTGAGAAGAGCAGCTTCCATGCATTTTCCCAGTGTGTCCAGGCGCAGGGAACGGGTCGCACCGCCATCGAGGGCATGATGCATGACGAAGTTGAAGCCGTCCAGCTGGGGGACGTCGTAACGTACGACATCGCCGAATACGAGTCCTTCGAAATGACGGCGCACGGCATCAGCCGTCAGCTGTTTTTCCATCGCTTTATAATACTGGGGTTTCCGTGCATAGATGCAGATATTAGATGTATCGCTTTTATCGCCACAGCGGCCATGGGCGATATCTTTTAATTGTACTTTCATGATTTCAGACCTCCTCAACAAATGTCGTAAGTTTGATGGCGTCGCGCGGAATCAGTGTCGGCCAGAGAGCAAATACTTCACTGGGACGGCTGCGGCCGCCGAAGAAGCAGCCCTGTGCCGGGCCGTTCAGATTGCTGACAGCCGCTACTTCCGGCGTCAGTTTCAGGCCTTCTTTTTTCGATTCCGTCATGATGGCGTAGCGGAGAACGACTTCATTGAGGTCGGCATCGATTTCCGGAGCCAACGGTCCATGGAGGGCATTGACGCCGAGGTAGCTGATGTTCTTGCGGACGATTTTAGCATTCTTCATGGCAAGCCGTTTGTCGAGGATATCGGCAGCCATCTTTGCCTTGTCGTAAGCGCGCGGCCAGGAATAGGGCAGGTAGGCAATGGTACGGTACCCTTCCAGATAACCAACGCAGAGTTTTAGTGTATCCGGAGCCGGTGTACCTGTAACACCGCGGACGGCTACGTGATCCCGTTCGATTTCTTCCAGTGTAATCTTGCTGAAATCGGCAACGACATCGGGAGTAATGTATTTGGATGGATCATGGATTTCATAGAGCAGCTGTTCTTTGACCGACTGAGGCGTAACCAGGCCGCCGGTATTCTTCGTCTTCGTCAGGACGAGGCTGCCTTTTTCGCTGATTTCGGCAATAGGATAGCCAAGGTTTTCCGGGCTCGGCACGTGTTCCCAGTCGTAGTCATAGTTGCCGCCGGTCGCCTGGGCGCCACATTCGCAGAGATGGCCTGCCAGGATGCCCGTAGCTTTGGCTGTCCAGTCGTCGAGTTTCCAGCCAAATTCATAAATGAGGGGTGCTTCAAACATAGCTGTATCGGTCGAGCGGCCGAGAATGATGATGTCTGCTCCGTCTTCCAGGCATTTGACAATCGGTTCTACCCCGTAATATACGTTGGCGTTTACCATATTGGGCAGGATGCGGTCGATATCTTCACCCGTATCCATGTGTTTCATCGTGATACCCTGGGCACGCAGCTGGGGAATCAGTTCGCGCACGTCGTCACCTAGTACATAGCCGACTTTCAAATGATAACCGCCTTCGCGGATGGCTTCTTTTGCTTTTTCCACGCAGGCTTTGACATTCATGCCACCGGCATTGGTAATGACCTTGGTCCCTTTTTCGGCAAGATAGGGAAGCATACCTTTTAGAGCCGTGATGAAATCGCGGGCATAGCCGGCTTCAGGCCGTTTTTCCTGCTGGCGCCGCATAATAGAGAGTGTAAGTTCTGCCAGATAATCACAGCAGATATAATCAAGATTGTCTTCCCGTGCCATCGTAATGGGGGCATCGCTCAGATCGCCCCAGAACCCCTGGCCTCCGCCGATCCGGATTGTTTTCATCATAACGTAACCTCTTTTCATAAATAGTTGTGATAATAAGTATATGCAAGTCATGACTGTAA
Organism: Megasphaera sp. UBA4233; assembly: GCF_002395615.1. Taxonomy (NCBI): domain Bacteria; kingdom Bacillati; phylum Bacillota; class Negativicutes; order Veillonellales; family Veillonellaceae; genus Megasphaera; species Megasphaera sp. UBA4233. The sequence continues at coordinate 5,262 of NZ_DGXL01000036.1, forward strand.
CACATTGCTTTCACCATTTTATATGAAATTATAATGCCAACAAATTCTTCCGGAAGTATACGCGGAAACCATCCATAATATGCCCTTTTGACACAGAAACAGCCAGCGTATCCACTCCTCGTTGTATACACTGGCTGTTTCTTTTGTATACTAGGTATACACATAATGTTTACTTAGTATACAGATTATTGGAAAAACCATATAATTTATATTTTTTATAAAAAGTCCGCCGGCTGATGCCCAATAATTCCATGGCTTTCGTCTTATTTCCCTGTGCTTTTTCCAGGGCTTCACGCATCCGTTCCCGTTCAATCTGCTGAATATCCATCCGAAGCGGCGATACATTCTGCTCCTGGCCGGACGGAGCTCTCTGTTCTTTTTCAGGCAATTCTGCCGTATATCCATCCCTACTCTGTCCCTGCAGCAGTTCGTCAGGCAGATCTTCCGGCAGGATCACACTCCCTCCTGCGACGATGACGGCATATTCTACGCAGCTTTCGAGTTGCCGGACATTTCCCGACCAGGGACTCTTCTGCAATACGGCTGCCGTACCGGGAGAAAAAGACAGGTGCTTATGATATTTTTCTGAAAAAATATCCAGGAAATGGTTTGCCAGGAGCAGGATATCTTTCCGCCGTCTGCGCAGGGGCGGTATGACAATTTTAAAGGTATTGAGGCGGAAATACAAATCTTCCCGGAATTTCCCGTCTTCTACCATCTGTTTCAGATTCCGGTTCGTCGCCGCAATGACCCGGACATCCACTTTCTGTACTTTGTCGGACCCTATCTTCTGGATTTCTCCGGACTGGAGAACCCGCAATAATTTAGACTGCATGAATAAGGGCATCTCGCCGATTTCATCGAGAAAAATCGTACCGCCATCAGCCAGTTCAAACTTGCCGGCTTTCCCGCCCCGGGAAGCACCCGTAAAGGACCCCGACGTATAACCAAAAAGTTCGCTCTCAATCAGCGTTTCGGGAATGGCCGAACAATTCATGCTGACAAACGGATAACTCCGTTTGCCGCTCAGGCTGCGGATAGCCTGCACGAAAACTTCCTTCCCGGCTCCGCTTTCCCCTTCGATGAGGACCGTCGCATCCGTCGGCGCCACGATTTCCGCCATTTTCAGACAGCGCAAAAAGGCCGGGTCTTCGCCGATAATATGAGAAAATTCCCTTGGCAATGACGGCTTCTCCGTTGACAAGGCTTTAAATATGGAATGACTCAGGCGCTGGGTCTTCTCCAGTTCCCGCTGCACTACTGTAATTTCCGTAATATCTTTAAATACCGATATGGCACCACAAAAGACGCCTTCCTTAAAGATTGGCGTAATGTTGACGAGAATCTTCTTTCCCCGCGTCCGTACCTCAACAAACTGATGCAGCCGCGGCTTATGATCCATCAGCGTATCCAATATGACCGCTCCCGGTTCAATTTCATCCATGCGCCGGTATAACACTTTTTCTTTTTTTACGTTCAAAATATGCGTATACGCTTCATTTAAATACACAATCCGCGAATCCGTATCGACAATGACGACGCCATCGGTTACGGCATCCATTGCCTCCATAAGCATATCCGGGCTGACACCCTGCACGGCCCGTTCTCCTGCCACGACGACCACCTCCGGAATACATTGCATAATTTTTTATCGTCACGTTACATGTATCAAGATATCACCATAGATATCGATTCCTTCATTGACCATTTACCTTTATTATACAATGAACCATCCTGCTTTTGCCACAAAAACGCATGGATTATGTAGATTGTAAACTGAAAAAGACCGCATACCTCGCGGTACACGGTCTTCTTCAATCAACATCAATAGAGGAGAGCCGATGTGCTGCCACCGGGCTATCTCTTTTTTAGTATTATCACACGAAAGGAAAGACTGGACAAACACACGCCGCATCAGAAGCGGTCTAACAGGCGATAGCCTTTGCCTTTGAGAAAAGTTTCCGTTTCCGGTTCGTCTGTTTTGAGAACAGCTATGGGAGAGGATGTTTCCCGGTCAAAGGAAATGTAGCAGTATTTGACGAATACGTTGGCCCGGCTCAGGTTGGACAGGATTTTGTTCAGTGTGCCTGGTTTATCCGATGCCATATCAATGGCCAGTACTTTGTCGATGCGGCACTGATAGCCCGCTTTGACCAGTTCTTCCTGCGCTTTTTCCGAGTCATCTACGATCATGCGGAGGATGCCGAATTCGGCACTGTCATTGGCCAGTATGGTGTAAATATTGATATTTGCCTTAGCCAGCACATCTGTAACCCGGCCCAGGGCACCATTTGTATTTGCCGTGAAGAGAGAAATCTGTTTAAGCATGAATGTTATCTCCTTATATCTGAAATTTAGGTTAGTAATCTACGCGGTCTGCCAGTTCCAGAATCAGTGCTTCTGTTTTTTCCCAGCCCAGGCAGGGGTCAGTAATCGATTTGCCATATACGCCATCACTGATTTTCTGGTTTCCGTCTTCAATATAGCTTTCAATCATCAGTCCTTTTACCATCTTTTTGATGTCCTTATTCATATGACGGCTGTAGAGGACGTCATTGGAAATACGGATCTGTTCCAGATATTGTTTACCTGAGTTGGCATGATTGACATCGATGATGACGGCCGGATTTTCCAGGTCCCGTTTGCCATATTCTTCGAACAGGCGCTGCAAGTCTTCATAATGATAGTTGGGAAGGCTTTTGCCGAATTTATCCACATAGCCACGCAGGATCGCATGGGTCAGCGGATTCCCCAACGTCTTGACTTCCCAGCCGCGGAACAGGAACTGCTGTTCATGCTGGGCTGCGGCGATAGAATTGAGCATGACGGAAATATCACCCGATGTCGGGTTTTTCATTCCTACAGGAATACCGACGCCGCTGGCAATCATACGGTGCAGCTGATCTTCGACCGAACGGGCCCCGATGGCGGCATAAGATAATAAGTCCGATAAATACCGGTGGTTTTCCGGATAGAGGATTTCTTCTGCACAGGTAAATCCCGTTTCCCTGATGACCCGCATGTGCATATCGCGGATAGCGATGATGCCGGCCAGCATGTCTTCTTTACCTTCCGGATCCGGCTGGTGCAGCATTCCCTTGTACCCTACCCCGATGGTACGCGGTTTATTGGTATATACGCGGGGAATGATATAAATCGTGTCCTTGACCTGTTCCTGCACGCGGGCCAGGCGGTGTGCGTAGTCCACGACGGCTTCTTCATTATCGGCAGAGCAGGGCCCAATGATGAGCAGGAAACGGGAATCTTTGCCCGTAAGGATATCTTTAATTTCTTCGTCGCGCCGGCGTTTCGTTTCATAAATGGCCGGCTCGACCGGATAATCTTCTTTCAGTTCCTGCGGCGACGGCAGTTTCCTGATGAACTCCATTTCCAATTCCATATACTATACCCCCCCAAAAAACTAAATGGTAGCTTCAATTATACCATAGGAAGGAATCTTTCATCCAGTATTTTTCACGGATTCCGTGCCTGTTATGGCTTAAACTTATACCCTACGCCCCATATGGTGAGCAGATGGCACGGCTTATTGGGATCTTTTTCGATGGCTTCCCGGAGGCGGTTGATATGGACCGGCACCGTGGCCGTATTGCCCAGGGAATCCATGCCCCATATCTTGTCATAAATCGTTTCCTTGCTAAATACCATATCGGCATTGACCATAAGAAATTCCAATACCTGGAATTCTTTATTGGGCAGGACTTTTTCCTTATTTCCCACAAATACCCGGTGTGTATCAGGGTCGAGGGAAATATTTCCCAGAGTAATGCGCGATTTTTTCCTGAGCGATGACCCTTTCAGGCGCTGGTACTGGGCCAGCTGGGATTTGACCCGGGCCACGAGGACGCTCGGTGAAAAAGGCTTTTCCACGTAGTCGTCGGCACCGAAGCCGAGTCCCCGGATTTTGTCGATATCTTCCCGCTTGGCCGTGACAATCATAATAGGGATATCCACCTTGTCCCGCAGGCGGCGGCAGACTTCAAACCCGTCCATGCCGGGCAGCATGACATCGAGAAGTACCAGCTGGTACGTGCCACTCAGCGCTTCGTTCAGCCCGGCCAGCCCGTCAGAGGCAATGACGACGGTATATCCGCTCATTTCCAGGTAATCTTTTTCAATAAAGGCAATATCCTGATCATCTTCTATTATTAAAATACGTTCATTCATAGAGCATCTCCCCCGGCAGGCAGTTCCATATGTACACATAAGCCATGAGGATGGACCGGCAGAAAAATGACGGTCCCGCCCATGAGCTGTATCCCCCTTGCGACGATAGAAAGGCCCAGGCCGCTGCCATCACCAGTACGGCTCCGCGCCTTATCCGTCCGGTAAAACGGCTCTGCCAGGCGCGTCAGCGCTTCTTCCGGCACACCCGGCCCGTCATCGGCGACTTCCAGGCAGACCGTGTTATCCTGCCTCCATGCGCGTATACGGATATGTACATCTTCTTCTGTTTTATATTTTATACTATTGGCCACCAGATTCGTCATGATGCGCTGCCACACTTCCCGGCTTCCAATCACAGGCAGTTTCTCTGGGGAACGCTGCCACACTACCAGAGCCTGATGACACTGCCAGCCTTCTTTATTTTCTTCTATTATATCAGAAATTACTTCATTTAGCTCTAGTGACTGTAGAGGCAATGCTTTTTCTCCCAGATCCATTTTAGAAAAGAGGAACAGCTGGTCAATCATGCGGCTCATATCTTCTGTCTTTTTCTGGATGACCTCAATATAGTGTCTGCGCCGTTCCGGCGTATTGGCCACGTTGTCAGCCAGCCCTTCAATATAGGCACGGATAGCCGTGAGGGGCGTGCGGATGTCGTGGGACATGCTGGCAATGAGTTCCTTTCTGTTTTCTTCCTGCCGCGTCCGTTCCTGCAGCGACCGCTCCAGTTCTTCCGTCATGATATTGAAGGTATCGACGACGGGCGCTACTTCATCCATATGATTGTAGGTCAGGCGGCAGGTGAGATTTCCCTGCCGCACCTGATCCGATCCGTTCTGAAGCAGCCGGAGCGCCTGCAAAATATAGCGCAGTACAAACCGCGTCAGGAAGAAAATGGTCCCGGCCAGGAGCAGGAAAAAGGCGAGAAAGATGGCAAAGAGCGTTCCCTGGGTAGCATGTTCCACGGCATCATCCGTACCATGAGGCATCTGCCGGCTGACAAAATACAAATGATACAGCGAATCATTGATATATTGTTTTTCCATATAATAAAACTGCCCCGTATCGGCATGGACGTATGTATCCCGCTTCTGGCTGAAAAACGGACGTTCCCGGATATCACGGGGAATGTCTTCCATCATGCCGGCAAGCTGGCCATTGCCGTATTCGTAAATACGGCCGCCGTCTTTTTCCAGTACGACGTAACTCTGTTCCGGCGACAGCATTTCAATGATCCATTTATAATGTTCCGGATCATCACCGCTGATGCGCAGGGCCCGGAACACGAAATGATGGACCACATCGCTGGCCCGGTTAAACTGGGTGGAACTTTCGACGTAGACGTGGTTTCCACTCTGCGTAAAAAGCCAGAGTCCGCCGGCAGCCATCAGAAACAGGATGGCCGTCATGAGTATGGGTACGACGAAGACGAGTATATGCGATAGGATCAGGCGTTTTTTTATAGTCACAATCATCCCTCCCGTTCTATCTTACTATCCGTCCGCCCCGGTTGCAATGACCGTTTTTTCTGTTTAATTTTTATTTAACACTTCTTATATTTTCTTTAAATGTCCTTACGCTTTTTATAACATTTCTCTGGTACCATAAGCCTATCTTGCAGAAAGAAGGTTATGATATGAAGTACATCGAACGGCATCCCTATGTAGTTCTCAGCATCTGCGCGCTCGTCCTGTTTCTGGCAGCCAATTCGTTTCTGGCGATTACCGATTCCGCCGAATCGAATTACGCCCTGACGGCAAAGGAAATGGTCCTCTCCGGCGACTGGCTATCGCCTCAGATATACGGCCATTACTGGTATGATAAGCCTATTTTCTATTACTGGGAACTAGCCCTCTCCTTTTCCGTGTTCGGTTTTACGGAATTTGCGGCACGACTTCCGTCGGCACTGATGGGGACGGCAGGTGTACTGTTCACATACTGGTTCACCGCCCGGATATACGGCCGGTCTCTTGCCTTTTCTGCCGCTATCATCCTCATGACCAGCGTCGAATGCTGGCTTCTCTCCAAGGCAGTCATCACCGATGCGACGTTATTCCTCTTCATGAGTGCCTGCCTGGCCTTCTTCTACCTCGGCTATAGGGAAAACCGCCGCTGGTACTGGGCCGCCTATGTCATGGCCGCCCTGGCAGTACTGACCAAAGGTCCCATAGGACTGGCCCTGCCGGCACTGGCTGCCCTGATATTTCTCATCCTGCGCCATGACCTGAAAGAACTGCTCCACGTCCATCTGCTGAGCGGCATGGTCCTTTTCTTCGTCATCACCGGTCTCTGGTACGGCTTCATGTACAAGGTTCATGGATCGGATTTTCTCCTGAACTTCTTCGGTGTCCACAATTTTCTCCGGGCAACCGTTCCGGAACACGGCAGCAAAAACGTCTGGTATTTCTATATCATCATCTTTTTTTCCGGTTTTGCCCCCTGGAGTTTTACCTGGCCCTGGGCTCTCTGGAAATACAGGAAAGAACGCCGTATGCCCTTTGCAGGCAGTGATTCCTGCGCGCTGCTGCTCGCCCTGTATGCTGCCGTAACATTCATCTTCTTTACTCTTATCGCCACGAAATACACGACCTATACCTATCCCGCCCTATTTTCTCTCGCCATCCTGAGTGCCGGCATGCTGCAGCACTGGCATCTGCCTGTCCGGAAAATCGCACTGGCCGGCGGGGCCCTGTATACGATTCTCGCATTTACGGCGGCTCCGCCCATCATGCTGCACCAATCCGGCAAGACCATCGGTCAGACTCTGGCCCAGATGGACACCAGCAACACGGCTATCTGCTTTTACAAAGGATACAGCACCAGTGCCGTGTTTTATAGCGGCAAAACGATATACCGGGCCGTACCTTCCGGTGAATTGGAGAAATTACAGCCGGGAAAGCTGGACTGGAATGCCAAAAACGTCATGCCCATGGCTCCCATCGACAGTCTCATGCAGAATAATCCGAAGCTGATCATCATCGACCAGAATCACGATACGGCTCTGGCCAGCCGCTATTATGCCCTGTACGGCCAGATGCCGGATCATATCTCACTGCCCGGTCATACGACCATCTGGTCTGCCAGCCATGCCAAAAGGTGACACGATGCAAGATATCCCTGAAAAGTTCCCACAACGGGGGCTTCAGGGATATTTTTAAAAAAAATAATAATTTTTCTTAGCACTCTATTGACATAGTGGCTAACAAGACGTATAATACAAGTGTAATCGGAAGTAAGAAGATTACAAGGAAAGGTCAAAAGAACAGAAGCAATGCACAGACCTGTAAATAATGATCTCAGGCATTACCAATTACGAAAGAGGGTATTATTATGAGAGACTTATTTCCAGTATTAAACAATGATTTTGCTATTCCGAGTGTATTTGATGATTTCTTTAATGACGGCTTTTTCTCCCGTATGCCGCAGATGAGCATGCCGAAATGCGATATTGAAGACACGGGTACCGCTTATATTGTGACGATGGATCTGCCCGGTGTCAATAAAGAAGACATCAGCGTCACCTATGACAACGATGTCCTGACTATTGCCGCCCAGCATAAAGAAGACCAGCATGATGCACAGCATCAGACGAGTTATGTATGCAGAGAACGGATGAATACAGCGTTCCAGCGCCAGTTTGTCATCCACAATATTGACAAATCCGGCATTAAAGCAGCTTTCCGCAATGGTGTCCTGAAAATCGGCCTGCCGAAACTCAACCCCCAGACGCAGGAACAATCAGGCACGATTGATATCCAATAACCCCCTTTGTCCAGGGCCTGACGCCACTAGGTGCCAGGCCCTTTTCCTATCATTCCGGCAATCATGGCAGCTATAAAAAACGGGCCGGTATACCATGAATACGTTTATCCATGGTATACCGGCCCGTTTCGCTTATCCGGCGCCGGAGCGCTATGGCACGGCCCTTACGCTCTGGCCGGCAACAGTTTATGAATGATGGCACTGGCCAGCATGACCAGTACGATGACCGGGAAGGTAATCCCCCACGGCGTCTGCACGTCGAGGAGTGCCCGGTACAGGGCAAAGCCCGCTATCCAGAGAATCAGATTAATCCAGCAGACATTCTGACTGCTATGGTCCTGCCGCAGGATAAAGTAATCCGAAAGGAGGATAGCCGTCATGGGCGCAAAGACTGATCCGATGAGATAGAGGAAATCTTCAAACCGGCTGGCATCGACAGCAATGGCCAGGACCATACCGCCGGCACAGGCGATAAGGGCCAGGACCGTATCGGAAACCTGGGGGATCAGGCTGCGGCCGCTGACGCCGGCGGAAAAGGCATCGAGGAAGGTCGTCGTCACAGTGGACAGGAGAATGATCAGGATGCCGATCAGCCCCATACCGGCCTGGAGCATAATGGCGGCAATGTCATCCTGTCCCGTGTACAGAGCCGCCCCCATGCCGATGACAAACATCCAGGTACTCGCTATAAAGTAGGCGCCACAGCTGGCGGCCGTCGCCTTGATGGGCTTTTCTGCCGTACGGGTATAATCAGAAATAATGGGCAGCCAGGAAAGGGGCATAGCTACGGTCAGTTCGATGGCTTCCCCCATAGTCATCGTGCCATCCGCCTGGAAAGATGCACCACCACCGAAAATGACAGCGCTCAGGACCAGCGTGAGGATCAGCAGGGCCGCTATGACGATGACATTGATGCGTCCCAGATTTTTCAGTCCCAGCACGATCCACAGCGCGATGAGAGCTGCTATGATGACGCTCCAGAAGGCCGTACCGATAGCCGCAATCGTATTGGCCGCTACGGCAGCACTGGCAATCATGACGGCAGTCCAGCCGATGAGCTGGATGACGTTCAGCCCGGCAAACAATTTCGCTCCCTGGCGTCCAAAGGAAATCTGCACCGTTTCCATGGCGCTCCTGCCGGTCCGGCCGCCAATCACACCGGCACCGAACATGACGGCACCGCCGATGACGTGGCCGATAATAATGGCCAGAAGCCCTTTGCCGAACCCCAACGGTGCCAGAAGCATCCCCGTCAGAATTTCGGCAATAGAAATGCCGGCGCCAAACCATAAAAGTCCATTGGATAATACCGAAGTTTTTGTTTCATTCATGAAAATACATCCATCCTTTCTTTCTTTCTATGTCTCTGTCCTGTCGTTATGGCAGGGCCTGAAGCAGCCAATGCTGCAGGACCAGGGCATGACTGTGTGCCGTGTCTTTTGCCGCATATACGAGGGTCACATTTCCCCGCTGCAGATAGGCACGACAGTCCTCCAGAAATGAAGCACCTGCCTCATTCATGTCAAGTTCTGCCACATAGCGCTTTGAAAATTCTTCATACAACGCCGCATCATGGCCATACCATTTCCTAAGTTCCGGCGACGGAGCGATTTCTTTGGCCCAACGATCCAGATGGGCCCGTTCCTTTGAGATTCCCCTGGGCCAGAGCCGGTCTACGAGAATCCGTGTACCATCGGCCGATTCCGGCTGATCATATATCCGCTTGATTTGTATCGTATACATCGCAATCTCTCCTATCTGATATGATTCATATACCTGCCATTATCCATAAAAAAGCACTGCTGCCCTCCGGCTGCAGCGCTCTTTTCCATGTCAATCGGTCTGTACTTCTTCGACGAGATTCAGGCATTGTTCGATGGGGATTCCTTTGTAAACATCCTGTACCCCCATATTGGCGGCGATAAGATTCCGCACACTCTCCATGGAAAGAAGGGCCGCTGTTTCCAACGCATGGCCGCGCAACACCTGCCCTGTCAGGATAGCTGAAAAAGCATCGCCCGTGCCCGGGAAGCGGACGGGGATCAGATTGTACGGCAGTTGAAAATAGGTATTCCGCTCATGATCATACCCCAGCACGACATAGGTTCCCCCGGTCCGCACGCTGGTAATAAGGATGGAATGAGGACAGATGGCGCGGAGCGCATCGATGAGCTGCCGCGTCTCCGTTTCGTCCAGGTCGCCTTCCTGACAGTCCATGCCGGCCAGATAGGCGGCTTCTGTATAATTGGGCATGATGTAATCGGCAACACGGCACAGATTACGCATCCGCTCTACCGTTTCTGTTTCCACGCCATTATACAAATGTCCTTCATCGCCCATGATGGGATCAACAAAAATGCGTACACCCCGGCGGGATTGTTCCTGGCAGAAGCGAGTCACAATGTCTGCCTGTTCCTGGGATACGATAAACCCCGTCGTAACGGCATCGAAGGAAAAGCCCAGTTCATCCCAGACCTGCAGCGCCTTTTTCATGTATTCCGTCGTTTCCAGGATATCGAACTTCCCATAATCCAGCGTATTGGATACGACGGCCGTCGGCAGATTATACACATCGTATTTCATATGGGCCAGAATGGGCATCATCGCTGCCAGTGCTACTTTTCCATACCCCGGTATATCATTGATCAGCAAAATTTTTTCGTTCATCTACATAACTCCCTGCTTTGTATTTGTCAACACGATGTCACTCTACTGGTTAGTATATATTACATTGGTGCTGACTGCAAGGAAAAGGAACCATCTTTATTCTTTTTCTGATAGTTCCGCCCAGGTGTCATAAGCTTCGTCCAACTTCTGCTGCGTACATTCATAGAGTCCTGTCAGTTCCATCGCCTTATCAGGGTCCGTCTGATTTTCCGGCTGGTTCAGCTGGAATTCATACATTTTGACGGTCGCTTCCAGTTCGGCAATCTTCATTTCTATCTGTTCCAGCTTGCGTGCCGTCCCATAGGACGGCGCTTTTTTCACGGCTGGTGTATCAACCGCTTTGACCGGTTGTGCAGCTGCCTGGGAAGACAGCCGGTTCTCTTCTTGTTTTTCTTCCGTTTTTCCGTTCCCCTGTTCTGCTGCCTCCTGTGCCTGCAGTTCCGCCGCTTCCCGTTCTTTTTCCCGGTAATAGGTGTAATTGCCCAGGAATTCCTTCAGCTTCTTGTTTTCCAGAACCAGCGTCCGCCCGGTAATCTTATCGAGGAAATAGCGGTCATGGGATACGACCAGATAGGTGCCGCCGAAATCAAGCAGGGCCTGTTCCAGGATTTCCCGTGTCGGAATGTCCAGATGGTTCGTCGGTTCGTCGAGGATGAGGAAATTCGGGCCTTCGAGGAATAGCTTCAATAAGGCCAGACGTGCCTGTTCGCCACCGCTCAGACTATCGATTGTTTTAAATACATCGTCGCCGGTGAACAGGAACCGCCCCAGGACATTGCGTGCTTCATCTTCGCTGTAGCTGAAAGCATTCATGATTTCTTCCAGTACACTCCATGCCCCGTGCAGTTCCGTATGTTCCTGGGCAAAATAACCGATACGGACCCGGCTACCCAGTGTGATATGACCGCTGTCCGGTTCTTTTTCTCCCATAATCATCCGCAGCAGCGTCGTCTTGCCCGTCCCATTGGGGCCGATGAGGGATGCCGACTCACCACGGCGCAGGAGCAGACTCAGGTGATCGAAAAGCTGTCTGTCACCATAACCGCCACAGACATTGTCGAGGACCAGCACTTTTTCCCCGCTGCCTTCCGCCGGGGCAAAATGAAAATGCAGTGTAGCTTCTTCCGGTGCCAGTTCAATCCGTTCCAGCCGGTCCAGCTGGGACTGACGCCCCCGGGCCTGTTTGGCCTTGATTCCGGCTTTGTATTTGCGGATATACTCTTCCGTTTCGTGAATGTGTTCCTGCTGCTTCCGGTAGGCATTTTCCAGTGCTTTGCGACGGGCACGGCTTTGTTCTACATACCGCGTATAATTTCCTTTGTACTTGGTGATCGTCCCATGGCTCAGTTCCAAAATCCCCGTAGCGACCCGGTCGAGAAAATACCGGTCATGGGATACGATGAGAATGCCCCCTCCGTAGGATAAGAGGTATCCTTCCAGCCATTCGAGCATATCCATGTCGAGATGGTTCGTCGGTTCGTCCAGGAAGAGATAGTCCGGACGCCGCACCAGTGCCTTTGCCAGATTGATACGCGTCTTCTGTCCACCGGAAAAGCTCTGTACGGGCCGGTCCATATCCGCTTCTCCAAAGCCCAGTCCCTGAATGATCTTACGGCTCATCGATTCATATTCGAATCCTCCCAGCCATTCGAACCGTTCCTGCATGTGGGCGTAACGGTTCATCAGTTCCATATTATCCGGCTGGCTCTGCATCTGTTTCTCTACATCTTTTAACTGGCCTTCCAGACGGAGGACATCCTGCCAGGCTGCTGTCATCGTGTCCCTGAGCGTTATGTCATCATCATAGGTGATGTCCTGCTGCAGGTATCCTACCGATTCTCCTTCGGAAAGGACAAACGTTCCTCCATCATACTCTTCTTCTCCGATGAGACATTTGAGGAGTGTCGATTTGCCCGCACCATTGGCCCCGATCAGGCCCAGCCGTTCTCCCCGGCGCAGTTCAAAGGATACGTCGTGGAAAATATTCCGTACGCCAAACGATTTTTCTAATTTTTGTACTTTTATGCTGCCCAATTGTATATAATTCCTTTCTTTCTAGACGATGTCCCGGTCTTTCAACTCCTGTATTTTTTCCTTGCTAAAGCCGAGCATGACCGCCAGGACGTCATCCGTATCGGCGCCGAGGAGCGGTGCCGCTTTGCGGACCGGAGTCTGTATTTCTGAAAAGTGAGCGGGAAATCCCGGCATTTCAAAATCACCGATGACGGGATGATGCTGCGTTTCCATCATGCCGCGCTGCCGTATCTGCGGGTGATGTACCAGTTCATCGATGCGCAGGAGCGGTGCCACCGGTACTCCCGCCTGATCAAACAAGGCGACGATATCTGCCGTCGTATGCTCTTTCATCCACGCCCCAATGATGGGCTTCAGTTCAGCATAGTTCTTGCGGCGCAGCGTATTTTCGGCAAACCGCGGGTCCGACATGATATCCATGCCCATGGCATCCTGCATGCGGCTGAACAGGCGGTTGCTGGCCGTCGCCACAGCGACATAGTCGTCCTTCGTCACATAGACATCAAAAGGCGCCGAGGCCGAATGTTCATTGCCCATCCGTTCGGGCACGACGCCGTTCAGCGTATACTGAATGACGAAATTTTCCAGCACGGACATGGTCGTTTCCATCATAGAAATGTCGATATACTGGCCTTTTCCCGTATGCTCATGATAGTACAGGGCAGCCATCAGGCAGAACGCCGCGTGAATGCCTGCGTTGGCATCGGCAATAGATACCCCTACTTTGACCGGCGGCTGGTCCGGATATCCCGTGACCCGCAGCAGGCCGCTCATAGCCTGGGCGATATTGTCATAGGCCGCTTTATGGCAGAGGGGGCCGGTCTGGCCGAATCCGGAGATGGACGCATAGATGATGTCAGGGCGGACCTTCCGGGCTTCTTCATAGGAAAGGCCCAATTTCTCCATCGTACCGGCAGAAAAGTTTTCTATGACGATATCGCTCTGCTTCATCAGCCCGAGGGCTATCTCTTTCCCTTCCGGCGATTTCAAATCCAGGGTGATACTCTCTTTATTGCGGTTCAGATAGGCGAAATACCCGCTTTCATTATTTTTAAATGGCAGGTAATGCCTCGTGTCGTCGCCGCTTCCCGGCCGCTCTACTTTAATGACTCTGGCCCCCAGGTCGGCAAAGAGCATGGTGCAGTACGGCCCGGAGTAGACATGCGTAAAATCTAATATCGTTATATTTTCAAAGGGATTGTTCATGATTCATTTCACCTCACGGCTTCTAGTATATCATAGATTCTCCTTTGAGCGTATCTGCTAATCTATGATATAATAAACTATACAAATTCACTATGAACGGAGGAATCTATCCATGAAAAATCTGAAAAAGCAGCTGCGGGCTGCCATTGTCCAGGCTTCACCGGTCTTATTCGACAAAAAGGCTACGATCGACAAAGTCGTGCGCCAGATCATGGAAGCCGGTCAGAACGGGGCTGAGCTCATCGTTTTCCCGGAATCGCTCATCCCCTGCTATCCCTACGGGCTGACCTTCGGCTTTACCGTTGGCAGCCGTAATGAAGATGGCCGCAAGGACTGGAAAGTCTATTATGACAACGCCGTCGTCGTCCCCGATGATACGATCAGCATTGCCGCCGCTGCTAAAAAAGCCCACGCCTACGTCAGCATCGGCGTTACTGAACGGGATCCCATCAATTGCTCCCTATACTGCAGCAATCTGATTTTCTCGCCTGAAGGAGAATTGGTTTCCCTGCACCGGAAGATAAAACCGACCGGCGCCGAACGCTATATCTGGGCCGATTCCCATGTACCGGAAACGTACTTTCCCATGGTCGATACGGAATGGGGCCGCATGGGAAGCCTGATCTGCTGGGAAAACTACATGCCCCTGGCCCGCGTCGCCTTGTATGAAAAAGGAGTGGCCCTCTATCTGGCTCCCAATACCAACGACAACCCCGAATGGCAGGATACGATCAAACACATTGCTATCGAAGGGCACTGCTACGTGTTCAACGTCGATCAATATTTCACTAAAGACATGTATCCCTCTACCCTTCTGGAACAGGAAGAAATCAGCCGCCTGAAAGATGAAACGTGCATTGGCGGCAGCTGCATCATCGACCCCTATGGCCATTACGTAACAGAACCCGTCTGGAACAAGGAAGCGATTATCTATGCCGACCTCGACATGGACAAAGTTCCCATGAGCCGCATGGAATTCGATGCCACCGGCCACTATTCCCGTCCGGATATTTTAGAATTCTACATCAACGACGGCGATGAAGAGTTTGAATAATTATACAATCAAAAAACTGGGGATGACTCGCCATGAGCTGTCCCCGTTTTTTTTTTGCATTTCTATAGAATGGTATTTTTATTATTTTTTTATTTCCCTTTTCTCTTATATAATATATACATATACGGCCTTTATTGGCATTCATCTAATTGGAACCAAATTCTAATATTTTAAAAATTTCTCTGAAAAAGAGTTTGACAAATCCTGTTTTCCATGGTAGACTTACGTCATCAACTTGATAGTGTTGCAATGAAGAGAAGAGTACATGGAAGGAAATGGCACAGAGAGCTTCCGTCCGGTGAAAGGGAGCGCAGGGAATTCCGTGGAAGATGGCCTCAGAGCAGATTGGTCGAATAATTAGACCGTCCGGTTGCACCCGTTATCGTGCTATGGTATTCAAGACTACAGTCTGCGTACCTGAAGAGGCCTGGCTTGTGAGAGTCAGGTGAAATTGGGTGGTATCACGGTGCTTCCGTCCCTTACAAGGGGACGGAAGCTTTTTTTATTACAACACGCCTTCAAGTAAAAAAATTACATTTTTACATCACAGGAGGAATTCACTATGAGCACAAATTACAAATTCGAAACATTACAGCAGCATGCAGGTCAGGTTCCCGATCCGGCAACAGGCGCCCGTGCCGTTCCTATCTATCAGACAACAAGCTATGTATTTGAAAATACACAGGACGGCGAAGACCAGTTCGGCCTGAAGAAACCGGGCTTCATTTATTCCCGCCTTGCCAATCCGACCTGGGATGTGCTGGAAAAACGGATTGCCGCACTGGAAGGCGGCACGGCTGCCCTGGCTACGGCTACCGGCGCTGCTGCTATTTCCCTTTCCCTCATCAACCTCGCCGGCGCCGGTGATGAAATCATCGCTGCTCCGACGCTGTATGGCGGCACCATCGAATTGTTCACCGATACATTCAAACATCTCGGCATTACCGTCAAATACGCCGACCCCGATGATCCCCAGTCCTTTGCCGCACTGATTACGGACAAGACGAAAGCCATCTATCTGGAAAGCCTGGGCAATCCGGCTATCAACATTCCTGATTTCGAAGCCATTGCTGAAATCGCCCATAAAAACGGCATCCCTGTCCTCGTAGATAACACCTTTGCTACGCCGTTCCTCTTCCGCCCCTTCGAACACGGCGCCGACATCGTTCTCCATTCGGCTACCAAATTCATCGGCGGCCACGGCACGACATTGGGTGGCCTCATCGTAGAAAAAGGCGATTTTGACTGGGAAGGCTCCGGCCGGTTCGAAGACCTGGTAAAACCGGATGAATCGTACGGCGGTCTCAGCTTCGTCAAAGACGTACCCGGTGCCAGCTTTGTAACCCGCGTCCGTGCCAAATACCTCCGCGATCTCGGCGCATCGCTCAGCCCGTTCAACGCATGGCTGCTCATCCAGGGTCTCGAATCCCTGTCCCTGCGCATTGAACGCCACGTCTCCAATGCCCAGAAAGTAGCCGATTTCCTGGAAAACCATCCGAAGGTTACGAAAGTAAATTATCCGTCCCTGCCGAGCTCTCCGTACTATAAGCTGGCTCAGAAATACTTCCCGAAGGGCACGGGCTCTATTTTCTCCTTCGAACTCCAGGGCGGCCGGGAAGCAGCCCGCCGTTTCATCGACGCTGCACAGATTTTCTCCGATCTGGCCAATGTAGGCGATTCCAAGTCACTCCTCGTACATCCGGCTTCGACGACACATCAGCAGCTGAATGACGAAGCGCTCAAAGCGGCCGGCATCACCAGCGGCACGATCCGCATTTCCGTCGGTCTGGAAAATGTCGATGATTTGCTTGACGACTTGAAACAGGCTTTGGAAAAAGCATAAAATCGTACCAGGACCAATAAAAAAAGTATACTTCGACCAAAGAGGGCCGGTAATGCCTGTATACGGTGTCATTGCCGGCTCTCTTTGTATACGTATTTCAGGAGGTTTTATCATGTCTGCTCTTCATTCTATCCGCTTCCGCGATGTATGCATTCTGGGTTTTGCCTTCTTTGCTACGTACTTCGGTGCCGGCAATCTGATTTTCCCGCCCCAGCTGGGTCTCAACAGCGGGTCGGCCTACCTGGCCGGTCTTTCCGGTCTGACCCTGTCAGGGATTTTCCTTCCCATTTTCACACTCATCGTCATCGGCCTCAACGGAGATGTACACGCCATTACCGATCATGTCGGCAAATACACCTATAACATCCTGCTGGCCGCACTGATGCTGGTCTGCACCTTCGTTTCCATCCCCCGCACGTGTGCCACGGCTATCCAGCTCGGTATCCAGGGCAATGTTCCATCAGCACCGTTCATTCCTCTCGTCATCGTATATTTCATTATTTCATTCTTCTTCGCCGCTGATAAGAACAACGTAATGGACCGGATGGGCAAATACCTGACGCCTCTTTTGGCCCTGATTTTGGTCGTCATCGCCATTATGGGCGTCGCCAGCCCCATAGGAACACCCATTGATCCGGCTGTTCCCAATTCCTTTGTCAACGCATTCCTGGGCGGATATAATACAGGCGATGTACTGGTCAGTTTCATTATGGCCGCTGTTTTCATCAGTTCCATCAACGCCAAAGGATATACGACGGTCGCACAGCGCAACCGCTGCCTCATCGGCTGCGGCATCATCGCCTTTGTTCTGCTGTTCATCATTTACGGTTCCCTCCTCTACATGGGAGCCTGCGTCAGCAGTGACTATCCCCAGTCTATCGGCCGGGCTGAACTTTTGGTAGCGATTATCCAGCGCGTAGGCGGTGCCGTCATGATTCCCATGGGCATAGCCGTCGTACTGGCCTGCCTGACGACGGCTATCGGCCAGATTGCAGCCGTAGCCGAATTCACCAGCCAGGCCACAGGCCGTTTCTCTTATCGTCAGGTAGCCATCGTCTGCTGTATTCTTTCCGCGCTTACGGCCCTTCTTGGCGTAGACGGCATCGTCACTTATGTAGGCTGGATTTTCGGCGTCTGCTACCCGCCCTGCCTGGCTCTGCTGGTTCTGGGCGTCCTGGTCCGCATCATCCCCAATGACGGTGCTTACAAGGGATCGGTCTATCTGGTGACGATATACGCACTCCTCGAATCCCTGCCCGGTCTTTCCGGCCTCGGCTTTGCCAAAGCTATCGTCACTGCCACACCGCTTTCTACGTACGGTTTCGGCTGGATTATCCCCTTCATCATCGGCTTCGTCCTCGGCACGATAATCTACACTGCCAGAGGAAAAAAAGAACAGGCAGCGGCATAAACGGAATTCTAACAAGCAAAACGCAAAAAGACTGACGTCGGAAGTAACTGATCTTCCGGGTCAGTCTTTTTTGATGCCACTGGATAATACGTTTATATAAAAACTAGTATCATACCATCAGACAATGGCATTACCGGCAGCGTATCCCAGCCAGCAGGCCGCAAAACCGCCGATGACATTGAGTCCCAGATAGAGCAGGGCAAAGGTAAATTCGCCGGTCCGGGCCATAGTCAGGAGTTCCATATTGTATGTAGAAAAGGTCGTGAATCCTCCGAGAACGCCTGTTACGAAAAGGAGTTTGACCAGCGGTGAAAGAGACGAATGGCTGCTGAAAAAAACAAACAGGACACCAATCAGAAAAGACCCGATGACATTAGCCAGTACTGTCCCATAGGGAAAAAAGGCTCCTCCATGCATGTTGCACAGTTCCGTCAGTATATACCGGCAGGCCGCCCCGATGCCGCCTCCCAATGCTACACATAGTATTTTTTCCATCTGTTCCTATCCCCTTTCTGCTGAAAACATATCTATGGTAGCAGATTCCATACGGCCTGTCAACGAACCGATTCCGGGGAAGATGATGCTGCGCGGGACCGGATGAGGATGACCAGTTCCGTTTCTTTTTTTGATGTGTAGTGATACCGGAATAACTTTCCCAGGACAGGGATGTCTGCCAGTATGGGGACTTTGCGCAGATTATTGATTTCCTCCCGGCTGATGAGGCCGCCGATGAGCAGGTCCCTCCCGGGCTGCATACAGACGTCCGTATCGGCCCGGCGCGTCGTAATCCGGTAGGCCTTGAGTTCCGGTACGAGGATAGGCGTTCCCACTTCGGCCCGGATGTGGGCAGTCACACTGCCATCCTCATGAATCCGCGGCGTAAAGCTCAGCTTGATGCCCGCATCTTCATATTCTGTCGTGCGGGACACTTCCCCATCGGTCACGTGTTCTGTCAGGACGGGGATGCGGTCCCCGATAAGAATCTGCGCTTCCCGCCCATTCTGTGCCATAAGATGAGGACGGGCCAGGACCCGGGCTTTACCCTTGCTTTCCAGCGCCCGCAGCTGTCCCGTGTACAGGAAAGCCTGATGACCCGGTCCGCCTTCCATGGCTGTCCAGTCCCAGGAAATCCCCAGATCTTTGACGGCATCGGTCTGAAGGGACAGGAATTCTATTTCCACACTGACCTGCCGCACCGGAACATCGAGGGATTGCACCAGCCGGTCTACCGCCGCTGCAGTCTGGGCCGAGCCATGAAGGACGAGAGCATTGGTATCGCTGTGATAGCCGATATGACCAGACCCTGCCACCGCTTCTGCCGCCTGACGCACACTGTCCGGATCGGCATGATGAAGTTTCCAGGTATAGCAGCTCCTGGCCTGATCATGAGCTCTTCCGGCCGTAATGAAGGCAATGGCCCCGTCCGTGCGGTACAACAGATTCTGGCTGCCCGCCAGTACGCGGATTGCCTCTTCTGCCGGTACATCATGAAGCTCCATCGTCACCGTGCCATCCACTGTGTCGTCTATGACCAGGTTGATTCCAGCACTGCGTGCCAGTCCGGCCAGAACGGTACGGACCGGAGCTTCATGAACGCGGACATCGAGAGCTTCCGCCTGTACCGGCCATCCCATCAGCATCATCCCCATGGCCAGAAATCTCAGTGGCAGCCACGTCTTCCCTGTCTTAAAAATACACTTCATGAATGACACCTTCTTTCGAAAGACCTGCTACACCGTGGGAAATATAAGCAATCTGCCAGGAATCAAACGATTCTCCTGCCGCACAAGCCTGTGACCGCAATCCATTGCTGAGCAGGATAAGACGCTGGCCTCCTTCTTCCAGCACTCCCAGTACCTGTGGCAGCGGTACCGGCCGGGACAGTCTCTCTTTCTCTCTGCCGTTCTGTTTTTTCTTCTGTTCCGGATTATCTTCCTTTTTTGCTTCTTTTCCCGCAGTCTCCATGGCAACTGGCGACTCAAATAAATCGGCCAGTGGTTTTGTCCGCCGGATGCCCGCCAGGCTGTGGATACACCTTCCTTCTCCTTTTGAAGGGGGACCGGCTTTTTTATGCAAAAAAGAAGGAGGCGGAGAATCGGTATGATTCTTCGTCTCCCGTACTACTACGTTCTGATCTGATGCCGGTCCATCCCACCAAAACCAGATTCCTGTCAGACATGCCAGGATTACTCCATACGGGAGCCATGTTTTCGCGTGATGAACTAAAATGTTCCAAACAAGGTGACTATATGCGGACAGCCTATTTCTCATCTCCGTATCCTGCAGGATGCGTACGGTGCCAGTTCCAGGCATCGGCAATGATGTGTTCCACATCACTGTGGACAGGACGCCAGCCGGTTACAGCCTGAATCTTTTCCGAGCTTGCGATGAGTACGGCCGGATCGCCGGCACGGCGGGGCGCTTCTTCTACAGCAAAGTCCCGGCCCGTTACCTTTTTAGCCGTCTCGATCATCTGGCGCACACTCATGCCATGCTGTGTCCCCAGGTTGAAATACTGGGACTGGCCGCCATGGGCCAGATAGTCCAGGACCCGCACGTGGGCATCGGCCAGATCCGTTACATGGATATAATCACGGATACAGGTCCCATCAGCCGTCGGATAATCTGTACCAAAAATCTTGATACTCTGGCGCTGTCCCAAAGCCGTCTGCAAAATCAACGGAATCAGATGGGTTTCCGGTGTATGATCTTCCCCGATTCTGCCATCTGCATCGGCTCCGGCGGCATTAAAATAACGCAGGGCCACATACCGCAGACCATAGGCACGGCTGAACTGGGCCAGCATGTGTTCAATCATCAATTTTGTCTGTCCATAGACATTGGTCGGCGCATACGGCATATCTTCTGTAATGGGAGTCTGTTCCGGTTCGCCATATACGGCAGCGGTAGATGAAAAAACCATATAAGGCACACCGGCCTGGCGGACCGCTTCCAGCAGGTAATAGGAACCGACTATATTATTGTCATAATAGATAGTCGGATTGACCATCGATTCCCCTACCTGGCTGTGGGCGGCAAAATGCATGACCCCTTCGATTTTCCGGTCTGTCAGGATTTGTTTTACCCGTTCCAGATGGTGTATGTCTTCTTCAATGAGTTCCACGTCTGCTGGTACGGCCTGACGGTGTCCCCTGGACAGATTGTCCAGTACGACTACGGAATGACCTTTTTCCAATAATGCTTTTACAGTATGGCTGCCAATATATCCGGCACCCCCGGTAACGAGAATATTCATAATACACAGTACACCTTTCACTACAAATTTAAACGAAAGACATCAGATCTACGCCTAATGGCAGAGCCGGGAACGAACCCGTTATTTTTTCATTTCTGCCAGATGCTGCCCCAGATAGCGTTTGTATATTTCTACCCCCGGCTGGTTAAAGGCATCGACATCGGCATATTCCCCTTCATAGGCAATGGACCAGCAGAGCAGGAACATGAGCTCTCCCAGATAAAAGGCGTTCAGTTCAGGAAGGATGAAATTGGCACTGGGCCGGCCATCTCCAATGAGGGCTTCTTCATTAGCCCGGCGCGCCGCTTCCAGGATCCGGCTCAAGGGCAGGCCGCTGAAGGCAGCCAGCTTGGCAAAGGAATCGTACGTATGGGGAACGACGAGATCATCAGGCCATTTTTCGATGGAGACGAACTGGACGACTTTGTCCTGGGGGCCTTCCTGGTGTTCCTGCGTCTGGGCATGCATATCCGTCGTACCGACAGCGACGATCGGCGTCCGTCCATAATGGACGACCTGCCCTTCTTTATTCAGCCGTTTACCCAGTGATTCTGCCAGGAGCTGGATATACCATTCGGATAAAGATTTCAGATTGTCGGCATAGGGCATGAGAACTTCCAGGTTTCTCCCATGGCGGCTTCCGGCCAGGAATTTCAGGACACTGTTGAGAAGGGCCGGATTTTTCGTGATGTCATCGCTTTTGACAGCCTGATCCGCTTCACGGGCACCGGCAAGGAAGGACCGGATATCAAATCCCGTAAGGGCTCCGACGATGAGTCCTACTTCGGAAAAGACGCTGAACCTGCCACCGATGCCGTCCGGTACGTAGAAGATAGGCCAGCCCGATTCACGGGCCAGCGTATGCAGCAGCGTTTCCTTTTCTCCTTCATGGGGATCGGTGACGGCTACGGTTTCCATAGAAATCCCCGCAGCTTCCATGGCTTCTTTGAAAATCATATAATTCGACATGGGTTCGATGGTAGATCCCGATTTGGATATAACGACGGCCATGACCGTGTAATCCTGCTGTCCCGTACTTTCTGCACGCATTGTCTGAATCAGGCCGGACAACTTATGGGCATCGACGTTATTACCGGCAAAAAATGCCTTAGGATATCCGTTGCGGTCTTTCTGACTCTTAAGATTCCAGAATTCGCCGCACTGGACATCAAACAGGACTTTGCCGCCCAGATACGACCCGCCAATGCCGAAGAATACGACGGCATCGACGCGGTTGCGCACCGTCCGTCCCAGTTCTTCCAATGCCACGATGCGTTCAGGATTATTGATATTGCCTTCTGCAATATACGGCAGCTGCGGAAAGAGTACCGCTTCCGGTTCCCCATCTTTAGAAAGGTGGCCGGCAACCGTTCCCTTTTGGCGCAATTCCATCATGACAGAGTGAGCTTTCTGATAGACAGGAGCAAACTCTTCCACTTCTCGTTCCGTTATCAAGGCATCCGGCCCGTAAAGGTGGGACATATCCAATACAAGGCCAGACGGCAAGGTAATCCGATTCATCATAATACCACAGCCTTTCGTTCGAATTGTTTACCTTTCCATTATATCATAAATACCGGAATCCGTGGGAGAAATAAAAAACTGCACCATATATCTAAAAAATATACAGTGCAGCTTTGATCAAAAGCGCAGCATGGATTTCAGGAAACTCTGGGTTCGTTCATTCTGCGGATGTTCAAAAATCTGTTCCGGATTTCCTTCTTCCTGGACAATACCGTCTGCCATGAACAGGACCCGGTCGGAAACTTCTTTGGCAAAGGCCATTTCATGGGTCACGATGATCATGGTCATATCTTCATCGGCCAGCTGCTTGATAGTCCGCAGTACTTCTCCGGTCAGCTCCGGATCGAGTGCCGATGTCGGTTCGTCAAAGAGCATGATATCCGGCTGCATGGCCAGAGCCCGGGCAATGGCCACACGCTGTTTCTGTCCGCCCGAAAGTTGGGACGGATAGGCGTCCTTCTTACTCCACAGGCCGACCCGTTTGAGGAGTGATTCAGCTATAGGCAGGATTTCATTCGTCTTCATTCCCTTGACGACACGGGGAGCCTCGAGAATATTATCGAGGACCGTCATGTGGGGGAAAAGGTTGAAATGCTGGAATACCATGCCCATGCGGCGGCAGATGGCCCGTACACGGGAAGCCGGTTCGTAGATGGCGCGCTGGCTGCCTTCCGGCGTCTTGACCATGTACTGTCCATCGACGATGATTTCTCCTCGATTGATGGTTTCAAGCTGACAGAGACACCGCAGGAAGGTACTCTTGCCACTGCCGGATGGACCGATGATGGAAATGACTTCACCGCGTTCCATATGCAGCGTCACATCTTTCAGTACTTCCAGATTCCCGAATTGTTTACGGATATGATTCATTTCAATAAAACTCATCGTAGTGCCTCCTATTCATCGTATACGGCAAAGCGTTTTTCCAGATAACTAAATACCTTGGTGAGGATAAACGTAAAGAAGAGATAGAAGACGGCGGCTACGATAAAGGCGGTCGTATCAAAATCGCGCTGTACGATGGACCGGGTAATGCGCAGGATATCATTCATGGCCAGGATATAGACCAGGGACGTATCTTTCAGCAGGTTGATGGTTTCATTCGCCACCGGCGGCAGGACGCGTTTTACGACCTGGGGCAGGATGATGCGGCGCATGGTCTGGACATAGGTCATACCCAGAACTTTAGCCCCTTCATACTGGCCTTTGTCAATAGACTGGATGCCGCCGCGGAAAATTTCAGCGAAATATGCGGCGTAGTTAAAGACGAAGGCGATGATAGCTGCCGGGAAGTCCGCCAGTTTCAAACCGTCGATGATAAAAGGCAGGCCATAATAGATAAAGAGGATCTGCAGCATGAGCGGCGTGCCCCGCATGATATAGATATAGGCTCCCATAAACTTGCTGAGGGGCTTGATTTTTGAAATACGGGCTATAGCCATGACCACCCCGAGAGGCAGGCTGAGCACAATAGTAATGATGAAAATCTTCAGCGTAACCTGCAGCCCCACGGCTACGGCAGGCACGATATGCAATAAATACTCCATAAGGCACTCCCTTACTATGTACCTGTGTCAGGACAAACAAGCGGGCCGCCCAGACACAGGCGGCCCCTCCACCAGATACAGCAACACTATACACTATTTAACGGGAATCGTAATATCTTCCCCGAACCATTTATCGGACAACTTAGTCATTGTACCATCTTCTGTCATCTGTTTCAAGACGTCGTTCAGCTTATCCTGAAGCACTTTGTCGTCCTTGCGCATGCCGACGCCAAACTGTTCATCGCCCATCTTATCATCGATGACTTTGAACTTTCCTTCTTTCTTGGTCATGTAATAGCGGCCGACTACACTATCGACGAGGACACCGTCAGTACGGCCGATTTCCAGGTCCATAAAGGCGTTGACGAAATCGCCGTATTTCTTGACTTCCTGAAGGGAATTTTCAAATTCTTTATTCTTATCCAGAGCATCAATAGAACTGCTGCCTTCCTGGGTACCGATAATCTTTCCGGCAAGACCAGCCCGGTCCGTAATCGGGGAATCCGCCCGCACGACAAGAAGCTGAGCGTTTTTCATATACGGCTTGGAAAAAGCTATCTTTTCCGAACGGTCTTTGGTAATAGTCAGGCCATTCCAGAGGAGGTCTACCTGCTTGCTCTGTAAGGCCGCTTCCTTGCTGTCCCAGTCAATGGGCTTGAATTCTACTTCCACACCCAGCCGTTTGGCCGCTTCTTTTGCCAAGTCGATATCAAAGCCGACGAGTTCGCCGCTTTCATTGCGGAATCCCATAGGCGGGAAATTATCGTCGAGGCCGATGACGATTTTATCAGGCAGCTTCTGGTCTGCTGCCTTTTTATCCTGTCCGCCGCAACCTGTAATCATGGCTGCCGTCGTGACTGCCAGCGTGCCTGCCAGTATTACTTTTTTTAAGTTCATATTTCATATCCTCCTTATTACATCGAAATATCAATGCCAAACCATTTTTCCGAGATGGCTTTGCTCGTACCGTCATTATGCATGTCTTCCAGCACTTTATCCAGTTTTGCCTTCAGTGCCGTATCGTCCTTGCGCATGCCGACGCCACTGGGGATATCCGGATATCCTACATCGATGATGCGGAAGTTCGCCTTGTTCTTCTGCATAAAATAAGCGGCTGTCGTCTTGGCTACGACGACGGCATCAATACGTCCGACTTCCAGATCCATGAAACTCGTCACATTATCCGAATATTGCTTGAGTTCTTTGAAGGAATCACGCAGCTGTGGTTCCTGGTTGATGGCTTCCAAACCGGTACTGCCCTGCTGCGTGCCTACGATTTTGCCTGCCAGGTCCGCTTTTCCCTGGATGGGAGAATCGGCCCGTACGAGGAGAATCTGCGGCCCGTTTTCATACGGCCGGGAAAAGAGGATATTCTTTTCCCGTTCCGGTGTAATAGACAGGCCATTCCAGATGGCATCGATTTTCTTGCTGTTCAATTCCGTTTCTTTGCTGTCCCAGTCTATCGGTTTGAATTCTACTTCAATGCCCAGGCGTTTGGCCGCTTCTTTTGCCATATCGATATCAAAACCGACGAGTTCCCCGCTTTCATCGTGAAATCCGAAAGGCGGGAAATTGTCATCGAGACCGATGACGATTTTATTTTTTTCTCCTGATGCACCCTGTTCTGCTTTTTTATCACTGCCACAACCGGTCATAAGACCGGCAGCCAGTACAGCCGTCATGCCTATTGCGGCATATTTCTGCCAATGTCTCATCTGATCGCTCCCCCACATCCTGTTCAAGGACTATAAAGTAAAACATCAATGCCTATATTTTACTTTATTTTATTAAAATAATAAAGTAAAAAAGGTATACGGAATTATCATAGTTCAGACCAGGATAGTGCAATAACACATAGTTGGATAAAAACGCCTGTTATCCCTTTTTATCGTCCTTATCATCCGTTTCCTGTTCTTTTTTAATACGGTCCATGATTTCCTGCTTATATTGCCGGGGAAGGAATTGCAGATGAACGGGCAGCACGGCCAGGCCGCCTTCTTCTGCCGCTCCGAGCTGTATTTCCTTCCAGTTGTCGGAAATTTCAAAAATATCTTCATAGCGGATAAACACCAGATTACGGTCCGGATGGAGCTGTTCATCAAAAAACTCTTCCAGAGACATGAACTGCCGCCGGACGACCAGCCCCTTTGCCGTGACGTAACAAATGACATCGCGCTGCCGGTCGATACGCCAGAGACAAAAAATCAGGACGGCTATGTTATCCAGCTTGGCTGCCAGTGTCGTTTCTGCCAGCATGAGCCAGAAGAAATAAATGCCGACGCCCGTAAACAGAAGCTGCATAAAGACAGAAAACCATTTGGAATTTTCATATGCTTGTTCCACTGTACCGCAGCCGAAATGCTGCGATATTTCTTCCCTGGTCATGATTCAGCCTCCCATCCCACATCCCCCGACGCCCTTATTATACCATAGCCTGCCATCTCTGGATATGCCAAAAGACAGCCACCACTGGTTAACAAACTATTGTGGGATATGATATAATACTGATAGCTCATTAAACACAAAGGTGTTGATATAGTTATGGAATACAAAAATCAGTCCTTACAGATGCAGGTCTACCGTACGATGAAACAGCGGCTTCTCGATCAGACCTACGTCAATGGCCAGATGCTCAGCGAACGCACGCTGGCCGCGGAACTTCAAATCAGCCGCACACCTGTCCGCCGGGCTGCACTGCAGCTGCAGAAAGAAGGCTGGATCCAGTATATTCCCAAGCGGGGTATCCTGGTCAAGGGGCTCAGTATGCAGGATCTGAAAAACATCTTCCAGATCCGGACAGCCCTGGAAATTCTTGCCGTACGGCTGGCCTGCGAACATATCTCTGCCGACCATCTGGAAGTCCTGCGCCAGACGGTGCAGCAGCAGCTGTTTAAGTATAAGCAGACCCAGGCGGCACCGGATTATCAGGAATTCATCCGTTCCGATACGGAGTTCCACAACACGATCATCGTCGCCAGCGGCAATCTGATGTTGCGCCGTCTCGTTGAAGAAATGCGGGATAAAATCAAACGGACCGGCATTAATTCTTTATACAGCCGCCGCAGCCGCTGTGCCGAAGCAGCGGAAGAGCACTGGCGGATTGTCCATGCCCTGGAAAACAAAGACACACACGAAGCCTGCCAGGCCATGGACAGCCATCTGGGCATTTGCTATATAACGGCTCATGACTATATTCTCCGCCACACGCCGGCACTGGCTGCCGATACACTTCCCACAGAGTCCCTGTCCGTAGAAGGGATGATCCTGCCGCCGGAACTGGAAGAACCGGTATCAGAAGCAGTCCATGAACACTGATTTCATAAAAGACGCCGCCCGCAGGCTCGGCCTTACCTGTACCGGCATCGCCAGCGCCCATCTGCCCGTTCCGGAAACAGAGCAGCCCGTCTGTCCGCTGGCATCGGGAAAGGGAATGGAGCGCTATGACCTGACGTCTCTGTTACCGGATTGCAAGGCCGCCGTCGTCATTCTGTTTCCCTATTACAACAGAGAGACAGAAAAGACGAATCTTTCGCTCTACTGTCAGCTCGAAGATTATCATCTCATCGTCCCGGCCTATCTGGAAAAGCTGTCTGCTATCCTGACCTCGTATGGCGGTACACAGCGCTGCATTGCTGACACATCCCCTCTCACAGAACGGCTGCTGGCCGTAGAGGCCGGTCTGGGATTTGTAGGTGACAATCAATGTCTCATCCATCCCGTGTATGGATCGTACTGCTTTATCGGTGCCATCCTGACAACACTGCCTCTCACACCGGACGCTCCTATGGACAGGGAATGTCTCCATTGCGGTGCCTGCCAGCGCATATGCCCTGGCGGCTGCCTGTCGGAGGGAACATATGACTATCATCTCTGCAAATCCTATCTTACCCAGAAGAAGGAACCCCTTACCGATAGGGAAATGGAGGTTATAGCCAGGACACCGCTCATCTTCGGCTGTGATGAATGTCAGCGGGTCTGTCCCCATAATAAGGGTGTTCCCATAACTCCCATAGTGGAATTCCGTCAAAACCGCCTTACGATGCTGCGGAAAGAAGATATAGAATCACTTACGAACCGCCAGTTCCGCACAACTTACGGGAACCGGCCTTTTTCCTGGCGGGGGAAAAAGATTCTCCTGCGCAATCTCGATATCGTACATGCCAAAACGGGGCTGTAGCAACATGGAAAGAACCGTGTTGTTACAGCCCCGTCTGGGTATATGGGTAAAAGCAAAATATCTTTTATTCGTGAGTCGGGTCCAGATTCAGGAACAGCGTATATTCGCCACGGAAGTAGAGTTTAACCGTATCCGTCGGGCCATTGCGGTGTTTGGCCACGATGACTTCCGTAATATGCTGATTCTCTGTTTCCTTATCGTAATAATCTTCCCGGTAGAGAAAGGCAACAATATCCGCATCCTGTTCCAACGCCCCCGATTCGCGGAGGTCACTGAGCATGGGCCGCTTGTCCTGGCGGCTTTCTACACTGCGGCTGAGCTGGGAAAGGGCGATAAGAGGTACTTTCAGCTCTCTCGCCAACGCTTTTAGTGAGCGGGAAATTTCTGAAATTTCCTGCTGGCGGCTTTCTGAATTCCGTCCCTGCATGAGCTGCAGATAATCGACGATAATCAAATCCAGACCGTGTTCCGATTTCAGCCGCCGCGCCTTGGAGCGCATTTCCGATACGGAAATCCCCGGCGTGTCATCGATATAAATCGGCGCCTGATATAATTTGTCACACGCATCGGTAAGCTGGGCCCAGTCCTTATCCGTATTGAGCTGGCCTGTCCGGAGCTTCTGGGAATCGATATGGGAAATCTGGCACAGCAGCCGCTGCACCAGCTGTTCCTTGCTCATTTCCAGAGAGAAAAAAGCGACCGTCTTATGCTGACGCACACCGACATTCTGGGCAATATTCAGCGTAAAGGCCGTCTTGCCCATACTCGGCCGGGCTGCAATAAGAATCAGGTCTGATGGCTGCAAGCCCGACGTCAGCTTATCAAGGTCCCGGAATCCCGTAGGCAGCCCCGTCAGGCCGGCTTTATTTTCATAAAGCTTGGAAATCTTATCCAGCGTGTCTTCGACGACTTTTCCGACAGGATCAAAGTCGCCGCTTTTTTTATTTTCAGCGAGGTGGAATATTTTTCGTTCCGCATCGTCTATGAGTTCGTCTGCTTCTTTTTCTCCATCGTAGGCTTCTGTCGTCAGATCCGTACATGTCGTGATGAGATCACGGGTCATTGCCTTGTCTTTGACGATATTGGCATGATATTCAATATTGGCTGCCGTCGCCACCAGATTGGGCAGACTGAGGACGTATTCCAGACCGCCTGCTGCATCCAGTTTTTTCATACGGCGCAGCTCTTCCGGTAAGGTAATCAGATCGATTTCCTTATTTTCACGGTGCAGGTTTTCCATAGCCTCAAAAATGGTCCGGTGTATTTCCCGGTAAAAATCATGGGGCTGCAGGACTTCCATAGCCGTGATGACAGCATTATGGTCGAGCATCATGGCGCCGAGTACGGCCTGTTCTGCTTCGACATTCTGCGGCGGAATCCGTTGTTCCATACTATTCTCCCCTATTTTACAAGCATGATATCGAGGACTTCCTCAATGGTGCGGGTACTATAAATCTGAAGATTCAGATGATGCTCCGGTATATCCCGCTGATTTTCTTCGGGAATCACTATGCCTTTCATGCCAGCCTGGCGAGCTCCGTATGCTTTTTCAAACACACCGCCGACAGGCTTGACAAGTCCCTGTATCGAAATTTCGCCAGTCATGGCAATGTCCTGTCGGACCGCTTTCCCCGTAACTGCCGAAATCAGTGCCGTCGTGATGGCACAACCCGCCGAGGGGCCATCGATGTTGCCACCTCCAACGAAGTTGACATTGACATCGTAATCAGACAATTCCTTACCGGTTATGCGGCGTACGACAGCGGCGGCATTGAACATGGAATCCTTGGCCATGGAGCCGGCCGTATCATTGAAGCGGAAATACCCTTTTCCCGGCGTACGGGCCGGATAGGCAACGGCTTCAATTTCGATGGCGGAACCGAGAAAACCGGCTACGCCCAGTCCAAAGACTTTGCCCACAGCCGGAAGGGATGACGCTTTTTCGGTCACATACGGGACGAGACGGCTGATCTGGGCCACCCTCTCTACCAGCTCTTTCGTCAGTACGACATGATCATTGCTGCCGGAGCGGAAGACAGCCAGACCGTACGTATCGGCCAGGATATTGACGGCTTTCCGCCCTTCAATAGTAAAGGTACTAATCAGTTCGGCTACACCGTCCTCCATGGTAACACCCAGGGACTGTGCCGCATTGGTGACGATCTGCTGGATATCAGCCGGCACGAGGGGCTCGAAATATATTTCGGCGCACCGGGACCGGATAGCCGGATTAATTTCTGACGGATCCCTCGTCGTCGCACCGATGAGCACGAAATCAGCAGGCGCTCCTTCGGCAAATAATTTGCGGATATACGCCGGAATATGGGGATCCGTTTCATCATAATACGCTGATTCAAAGCGGACCCGCTTGTCTTCCAGTACTTTCAGGAGTTTATTGAGCAGCATGGGATCCATTTCACCAATTTCATCGATGAACAGAATGCCGCCGTGGGCTTCCGTCACCAGTCCCGGTTTTGGTTCGGGAATCCCCGTTTCAGCCAGGTCATGACGGGCACCCTGATAGATGGGATCGTGGACCGATCCGATGAGCGGATTGGTCATATCGCGGGCATCCCAGCGCAGTGTCGCCCCGTCCGTTTCGACAAAGGGCGCATCTGGTCCAAAGGGCGTAAAAGGCAGCTTTTTTGCCTCATTCAGGACAATTCTGGCTGCCGTCGTTTTTCCCACGCCGGGAGGCCCGTACAGGAGCAAGTGCTGGGGATACACCGATGCCAGCTTGCTTTCCATCGCTTCGACAGCCCGGTCCTGACCTACAATGGCTGAAAGCGTTTTAGGCCGGACGCGCTGCATGACCGATTCTGTCAGATGAATGGAATCAAGATGCTGCAGATCGTCCAGCTTTTTTTTCGTCTGCGGTGTTTCCACATCGTGGAGTTCCTCCTTGATGAGCTCCATTTTGATTTCCTGTACGTACTCCTGCTGCTTTTCTTCCATGCGCTGGCTGATTTTCTTTTCCAGCCGTTCTTCCACGGCCTGACGGGCCAGCATTTCTGCCAGCACATTCTCCAGCTCGTTCAGGACATCGACAACTTCGTCATCAGAAGGCACCTTATCATATGACGCATCTTCATAGACCAGCCGCTGCAGCCCGACGATACGACGGCGGGGGTCTTCCGAATGAACGTACGCCAAAGCCGAATATTTGCTGGCCCGGAGAACCATCTTTTCCGGACCGATCAGGCCGGTAAAGGCACCGTACAGGACATTCACCTGACGGCGCAGTTCTTCTTCCGCAGTCGGTTCCAGATACTTATGACGCTGCAGCAGCTTATCCAGTAATTCTTTCATAGGCTGACCTCAGGAATTATTCTTCTACGACATGAATTTTAATTTCACTGGAAATAGTAGGATGGACATGAATCACGACATCGTACGTTCCCAAAGCTTTAATCGGATTCTTGATTTCTACTTTCTTCTTGTCTAAATCGATATTATACTGCGCTTTAGCGGCTTCGCTGATTGTTTTCCCCGTAATAGCGCCAAAAATCTTTCCACCTTCTCCGACGCGGACAGGAATCGTCAGTTCTACCTTTTTCAGCTGGCTGGCAAGGATAAGGGCTTCATCAGAAGCGACCTGTGCCTTGTGGACAGCGGCAGCCTTTTTCTGTTTGGCATCGTTGATATTGCCGGATGTTCCCGGTGCAGCCAATTTGCGGGGCAGCAGGAAATTGCGGCCATAGCCTTCGGATACTTCTATGATATCGCCTTTTTTACCTAATTTTTTTACATCCTGTAATAATACTACTTTCATACTGTATCTCTCCCTTTATCGAGTACTTCATGGATGGCATCCATGACTTCATCTTGTGCTTCTATGAGCGTGCGCCCTTTGAGCTGTACGCCGGCGACCGTGCGGTGGCCGCCGCCGCCAATGGCTTCCATAATGAGCTGCACATTGATATCACCCTTGGAACGGGCGCTGACACCTATGATATTATCGGGTAATTCATAAAATGTAAAGGCTGCTTCTACATCAGTAATATTGACCAGCATATCGGCTACCTGGGCGGATATGATCTGAGCGTTGGGAACCTCTTTGGGACAGCTCGTCATGGCGATACCATCAGCAATGCGCGCTTCCGACAGCAGCCGTGCCTTAAGTTTGACCGAATCAAAATCAGAACTGAACAATTCGCGGACAATATCCGGATCTGCGCCACAGCGGCGCAGATAGGCAGCCGCGTCAAAGGTGCGCACACCCGTCTGGACAGAAAAATTCTTCGTATCGACGACGATGCCCGCATAGAGGGCGGTCGCTTCGATTTTCTGCAGTTCCGGGTCTTCGTCAAAATATTGCAGTAATTCTGTCACCAGTTCGCTCGTCGAGGAACTGGACGGTTCCGTATACACGAGCAGTGGTTTTTTGATGAAATCACTGCTGCGACGATGATGATCGATGACGACACGCCGTTCCGTCTTATCGAGAAGCTGCGGTGCCACGGTCATATCCGGCCGGTGCGTATCGACGATGAACAGCAGGGTCTGGTCATTGCAGGCCACTTCGGCCATATCGGCCGTGATGAGCAGGTCCTTAAACTCCGGCACGTCGCGGATTTCCTTTTCAATCCGGCTGATGGCTTCCGTCTGGCGGCTGATGACGATATGAACAGGTTTGCCCCCGATTTTTGCCATGCGTGCTACGCCGATAGCGGCGCCGATACTGTCATAATCTTCCCGTTCATGGCCCATGATGAGCACCAGATCAGAGGTTTCAATGAGTTCTCTGATAGCCTGAGATACGACTCTGGCACGGACGCGGGTATTTTTTTCTACAGACCGGGTCTTTCCGCCATAAAAATGCGCGGTCCCATCTTCTTCATAGACGACGACCTGATCGCCGCCACGCCCCAGGGCCAGGTCGAGTCCGGAATGAGCCTTGTCCGCCAGTTCGTTAAAATTGGCCTTTCCTTGTGTAACAATATCTTCAGAAAACGCGGCTATCCCCATGCTGACCGTAACGGGTATGCGGTTGACCGTATGGATAGAACGGATTTGTTCCAAGAAGGAGAAATTATCTTCCTTCAGCGTATTCAGCGCTTCCCGGCTCAGGCAGGCTATATAATTGTCATTGCCATAAGAACGGACAAACGCATTGTGTGCTGTCAGCGCATCAATCAGACAATTGTTGACGTTGGTCCAGAGCGTCGCCTGCTGTACGGCCGTCATGCCTTTACCAACTTCTTCCATATTATCGATGGCGATATCACAAAAGACAGGCATTGCAGCCAGACAATTCATTTTCTGCTGTTCCGTTTCCGTGATATCTTCAAAATACAATATGAGATAGTTGTCTTCTTCCGATCCCTCTGTCTGCAGATACTTATAGACTACGCGATAATAGCGCTTGCCAATATGTTCAAAAAAGTAACCGAATTTCCCCCAGAATTTGTCGATATTGAGGTTCGGCATAATATAATCCAGCCGCTGATCGTCTTCGATATCACCGACCCAGTCGCGGAATACGCTGTTAGCCCAGCACAGGCTCGATTCCATATCGACAATGGCGATGCCAATAGGCAGATTCTGGACGGCATAGGTCGATGCCTGGTCTACACTCTGGGAAATCGCATCGAAAAGCTGGCTGATTTCCCTGTTCCGTTCCGTATTGGTCTTATGCGTCAGAACATAGACGCCGCCGATGACAATGCCGGCAAGGAGCGCAATAATCCAGTTGTAAAAGGCAACAATCAGGAGCAGTACCAGCACGACGCCGATAATGGTCTCTTCATTGCGGTTGGTTAATAATTTTTTAAACATATTCCCGCCTCCTGCGGTTACATGGCTTCCCGTTTTTTGCGGTAATTGAGCAGCATATCCGCGAGTCCGAAAATAAATGCCACAATCTGGAATATGGGGACAAAGAGTACGAGGATGACTATCATAGCCTGCGATCCCGATTTTAACACAAGCCGGTGTTGCAGCAGGTACAGAATAAAAGCCAGTCCTTCAATACAGATAAAAAATGAGGCCAGCTGATCGGCATTGACGGCCAGTATATTCAGCCAGTCAATGTGCCGGGACGTCCCCCAGTATTTCATGACCATAGCCAGTATATATAAGTATACCATAGCCCGTGGAATTTCCCAAAGCCGGATAGGGGGAAAGGGCAGAATATTATAGCCTTTGCGTGCCAGGACCGGCTGGGTAATGCGGATCTGCAGGTAGACCGTCATGAGAATTCCCATGCAGACCTGAAGTGGTATCATGACGGGAATGGTCTTCTTCAGCATTTCGACTTCCTGATGGACAGCTACTACCTGGGCCGAAGCGGGATTGCTCTGTATATAATACGCTACGGCTTCATCGGCTGCCTGGTTCACAATCTGCTGAAGCATATCGTATAATGGTACCTTTCCGATGACAGTCACACCGAGACAGGCGAGCAGGGCAAGAGCGATGATGCCGCCTGCCACAAATCCGAAGATGCGCAGTGGGGCGATACGGCGGCTATACCCGGTTCCTACAGCAAAGGCCATGACAGCCGGGATGCCCCACTGCAGCGCCGCCAGCACAGGAGAGGCCATAAAAGCCAGGACCAGCACAGGACCGGCCGCCAGTAGCAATGCCACTGGAAGTCCATACTGGACACACAGGACCGGCAAGTAAAATATAAGAATCAAAGCTCCGATAAAGGGCAGTCCCGGCACCAGCGGGGCCAGCAGCGCCATGATCAGCAGCAAAGCAGCAAAGAAGACGCCTGCTGTCCAGTAACCGGCACGTGTCTGCTCCATAGAGTTCCACTCCTTCCAGATAAAAGGGCTATCAAAACTGACAGCGGAGGCATAAACCTCCGCTGCCTGCTGTATGCAATTTAGGCTATACTTCCATGATGATAGGCAGAATCATGGGACGCCGCCGTGTTTTTTCATAGAGATAGCGGCTCAGCGTATCCCGGACCTGCGACTTAATGACAGCCCATTCACGGATATTACCGGCTTCGCAGCGTTCCAGTACAGCTGCTACTTTTTCGTGGGCTTCACGCATGAGTTCTTCTGAATCCCGGACATAGACAAATCCACGGGATACGATATCCGGGCCTGCCAGAGCATGACTCGTGCCCTTTGCCAGGGTCATGACGACGATGACAACGCCTTCCATAGCCAGCTGCTGCCGGTCCCGGATGACGATATTACCTACATCGCCGACGCCGAGGCCATCGACAAAGACGCGTCCGGCATTGACATGGCCCGTCTTATGGCCGGAACGGTTGGAGAATTCGAAAATCTGCCCGTTATCGCCGATGAGGACGTGATCTTTCGCCACTCCCATCTGTACGGCCAGTTCCCCGTGTTTCCGCAGCATGCGGTATTCACCATGGACAGGGATGAAGTATTTCGGCTTGATCAGGCTGAGCATGATCTTCAATTCTTCCTGACTGGCATGGCCGGAAACATGCATTCTTTTATCCCGACCGGCAATGACCGTAGCGCCCAGCTTCATCAGGTTATCGATAGTCCGGCCCACACCGGTTTCATTGCCTGGAATCGGCGTTGCCGAGATAATAACCGTATCACCGGGCATGATGCTGACGCTGCGGTGATTATTAGATGCCATACGGGACAGGCCGGCCATAGGTTCGCCCTGGCTGCCCGTCGTCAGGATAAGCACCTGATCGGCTGGATAGCGGTTCAGTTCATCCGGTTCGATGAGCACGCCGTCCGGTACTTCCAGGTAGCCCAGATCAATGGCAATCTGCACGTTATTGACCATGCTGCGCCCGAGGACAGTAACTTTCCGTTTGAACAGTACGGCTGTATTGATAGCCTGCTGGATACGGGAAATGTTGGATGCAAATGTCGCCAGGATAATCCGGCCTTTCGCTTCGCCGAAGGCTTTGCGGAAGGCGACACTGACGGTTGTTTCCGACTCCGTATACCCCGGCCGTTCCGCATTGGTACTGTCTGACATGAGAAGCAGTACGCCGCGGCGGCCCAGGTCGGCAAATTTGTGGATATCCATAGGCAGTCCGTCTACCGGTGTCAGGTCCATCTTGAAGTCACCCGTATGGACAATGGTACCTACAGGCGTACGGAAGTAGAGAGCGCTCGCATCGGGGATGGAATGATTCGTATGAATGAACCCCACCTTCATACAGCCGATCTGCACTTCATCTCCATGATGCACTTCGTTTAACTGATAATTTGTAATATGATTTTCTTTTAACTTTCCTTCAATGAGACCGCAGACGAGTTTCGTCGCGTATACAGGCGCATTCACTTCATTCAGCAGATAGGATAAGCTGCCGATGTGGTCTTCATGACCATGCGTAATGACAATAGCCCGTACTTTATCTTTGTTTTCAATCAAGTAACTCATGTCGGGGATGACCAGGTCGATACCGAACATGTCATCGTCAGGAAATGCCAGCCCGGCATCGATGACAACAATATCATCGCCGTACTGGATAACGGTCATGTTCTTACCGATTTCACCCAGGCCTCCCAGAGGAATTACAAGAAGTTTTTCCTTCTTAGCCAATTTCTTACCTCCTATACATATTTGGGTTCGTGCTGTATCCGCTCAAACTACTTACTATTATTTTCTTTTATTTTGGGCTATCTGTCAATAACTATCGATTTTCTTTGACAAGAATTTTTCAAAATAACGATAAAAATATACACTATATGCCTGGCAAAAAGCATATATTATTTCTGGTCGCCGACCTGAAGCACGAGAATATTGCCATCTTTATCTTCTACCGCTTTTTTCTTAACTGATTCTGGTACAGTGAGATCAATCCCCTGAGGCAGCAGAGACCAGTCACAGTCAAAAGATACCGTACTATTCATGGCAAACTGTTTGGCCATAGCCAGTTCCGCTTTCTTGTCCGGTGCATAATCTGCTGCCTTATCGGCTATAGCCGATGTGACAGACCGCATCTGTGCCGTCAGCGGTACCGAGACATGGGTAATCCGGTGGGAACGGGGGTCAATGGTCAGCTGGGCCGATACATCGCCACTGTCCTTCAGAGCCAGAAGGACGGATTTCAACAGTTCCCGGTCCTCCGCTTTCGTAAGTCCCTGTTTTTCCCATTCCTTTTCGTCGCCATCTTTATAAATGCGGGACATATCATAGACGACATTATACCGGTCACCGCCGAGGGCCGTCACCGATTTAACGCCATTCAGGACATCTTTGTGCTGTTCATGACGAATGATTTCTGCCATAGAACGGCCGTCTTTCAGAGGTATAGATGCTTTCTTCCATACTGTTTTGGACGACTTGTTTTTATTCCGTTCTGTCTGGGGATAATAAATGACCAGTCTGGCCCCGTCCTGTTCCATGTAACCGGAAACTTTTTCACTATCCCCGCCCTGGCTGCTTGTCGCCCACGTGTCGAAACGGGCTTTTGCTTCTGGTTCCAGCTGGATAAACGCCTGCTGATGGCCCGTAACGGTACCAACAAAGGGCATGACAATCTTCACCTGGGTCGTATACGTCCCTTCCGGATGGGTACTCATCGTATTCACTGCATCCATATAGGTCTGCTGCGGTGTCGCCGCAAAGGCCGCTCCGCCGATGGTACAAATTGCCGCCGCTGCCAGGGCAGCCTTTTTCAGTTTTTTTGTAAACATAGTATCACCTCACACCGGGGCTATTGCAGGCCCGCCTTTTTATATAATTCATAGAAGTGATGGATCGGTCCGTGCCCCTTGCCAATCGGTTCGGCATGGGCAATCCCTTCATACACATACTGCTTGGCTTCCGCCACGGCATCGGTAAGGCTCATGCCATTAGCCAGGTCTGAAGCAATGGCGCTTGACAACGAACAGCCTGTACCGTGGGTACTCGTACTGTCTACGCGTTTGCCCTTGAAGTAATGGAGTTCCTGACCGTCAAATAAAATGTCCGTAGCATCTTCCACGCGGTGCCCGCCTTTGACCAGGACGGCCCTGGCACCCATGGCACTGATAGCTTTAGCCGCATCTTCCATGTCGGACAGGTTTTCTATCGTCTTTCCCGTCAGCACTTCTGCTTCAGGAATGTTTGGCGTAAGGACATCGGCCAGTGGAAGCAGGACTTCTTTCAGCGTCTGTTCCGCTTCGGGGACGAGCAGCCGGTGTCCGCTGGTAGCTACCATGACCGGGTCAATGACGACGAAGCGCGGCTGATACTGCCGGAGTTTATCGGCAATGACGCGAATCGTTTCCGGCACACTTACCATGCCTATTTTGACGGCATCTACGTCGATATCTTCAAAGACAGCATCAATCTGGTCGGCAATGAGATCCGGCGTTACATCCATATATCCGCGTACGCCCTGTGTATTTTGCGAAACAACAGCCGTAATAACATTGAGGGCAAAACAGCCGTGGGCACAAAAGGTCTTGCAGTCCGCTGCCGCACCGGCACCACCGGACGGATCTGTACCGGCAATCGATAACACATGTTTCATATATAAAACCTCCCAAGAGTCAAAATCACATTACTGGGCAGCCTGTCCCAGGAACAGGCGCGCGCCAGCCGGGTGCAGATATAAAAGCAATTTTCCCTTTCCGAAGTTCCCATCATAGGGATCATACGAAACCAGGGCCATACTGGCCGTCTTGAATCCTGCAGGAGAACCGGTCCAGGCTTCGGTCCACCGGTCCAGATACGGCTGATGTCCGACAATCAGCAGTGTATCCATTTCCGGCAAGGCCTTCAGCTCCTCATACAGGCCGGAAAGGTCGCCATCGCCTATGTAGCAATCCGTGCGGATGGCGGCCGGCTGCAGGGACTGGCTCATGATATCTGCCGTCTGACAGGCCCGGATAAGCGGGCTCGTCCAGATGCGGGTCGTACCACCGGGCCACCATTTCCGGGCCAATGCCGCCATATCACGGACATCCTGTATACCCCGGCTGGTCAGAACGCGTCCGCTGTCATCCTGCCCGTCCCTGTATGGTTCCGCTTTACCGTGACGCATCAAACAAATATACATATAAATCCTTCTCTCTCAGCTACGGCTCATTCCGCCACATGCTCCAGCCCTACTTTCAGCAGGGTATATACGTGTTCATCGGCAAGGGAGTAATAAACCGTTTTTCCCTGACGCCGGAACTGGACAAGCGCCGCATCCCGGAGGACACGCAACTGGTGGGATACGGCCGATTGTTCCATGACCAGTTTGTCCGCCAGATCACTGACACAACACTCTCCTCCCATCAGTGCCTGCAGGATGCGCAGGCGCGTCGGGTCACCAAGGACCTTGAAAACACCTGCCAGCGGCACGATATATTCCTGTGGCACCGGAGCCTGCTGTGATGTTTCCTTTTCTGCCACTATTTCTCTCCCCTATTCCGTCTGGCATATGACTGCCACATATTATTGAATATCTTATTATATCATATGCGCATGATTTCTACAGCCTTTTTGTAGAAAAGTATTCTAAAAAATTTATAATATGTCTGAATATATCTGATTGCCGTGTTTCTATGACCGGGCCAGTTCGTCATATACCGCCCGGGTAAAATACGAAAGCCCATAAAACAGACGGGGTTCATCGGATACGCCATCCGCCATGAGGCATAAAATGAACGGTCCGGACGGAGCATAAATGAGTCCGCAGTCATGGTATATGCCATCCAGTTCCCCCGTCTTGTGATCCACCCGTACCGTATGAGGCAGCTGGGCCGGTAGGATGCAGTTATCTTCCTGATGGCTCAGGATATCCAGCATGCGCTGATCCCGGGCGGCATCGACGGCATGTCCTCGTGAAAGGAGCGAAAAAAAGCGCCCCATATCGGACACGGTCGTCATATTTTCCCGGCCATCCCGGCTGGCGATAAAGTCCATCATCTTGCGCTGCAGGATAGTGTGAGTCATTCCCAGACGCCGGATTTCCTCGTTGACCGCATCCATTCCCAGGCGGTCGATGAGAACGTTGGTACACGTATTGTCGCTTTCGACAATCATATGAAAAATCAGCTCGGAAATCGTGGCCAGTGTCCCGCCCCGTTTATAATAGGATCCGCCTTCTACGGGACTGGTAATCCGCAGCTTTTCCGAAAAAGATACCGTCCCTTCCTTTTCCTTGCGGAACAATGTACTCATGATGGGTAATTTTATCAGACTGGCCGACGGCAGGACCCGTTCATGATAGACAACGGGAGTCCCCTGCTCCAATGGGCGGCAATAGATGGACAAGTCCGTGCCGGCCGGAAGATATGGCGTCAGATGTTCTTCAATCCATTGACTATTCATGGTATTCTTTTCCCTCCCGTTTTTCCTTTTCCTGACAATCCCGGCACAGCCCGTATAATTCCAACCGGTGCCCTACCAGTTCAAATCCTGTTTCTGCTGCAACCTGTTTTTCAAAAGCCGAAAGAGGACAGGCCGAAATATCTACTTTTTTATGACACCGGATGCAGATGAGGTGATGAATATGACCGGGTACGCGCAAAAAATACCCGTAGCAGCGCACTTCCGGCAGGAAATCTTTTTCCACCAGTTTTTTTTCTTCAAATAAATCGAGTACGCGGTATACTGTAGAAACATTGACCGATGCCCCTCCGGCCAGGAGCTTCTGATAAATTTCTTCCGCCGTCACCAGTCCTTGCTGCTGCAGGAGCACTTCCAGTACCCAGCGCCGGGGCCGCGTATTTTTCATGCCATATTTATGGAGACACAAATCATATTTTTGCAATTCTGCCATCCTGTTACACCCCTTCCGGCCGTTTTTCCAATACCGTCCGCAGCTGTCTGCCAGCAATGACCAGAAGCAGCAGCAATACGGAAGTAATAGCCGTCACGCCACCTGGTGCCGCATCAATCCAATACGAAACAAACAGTCCGGATAAAATATCGATAAAGCTGAATACGACAGACCACTGCAGTGTACGGCGGAACCCCTGCTGCAGCTGGAGCGCCGTTGCTACCGGCAGAGCAATGAGTGAACTGATGACCAGGATACCGACGATGCGGATAGAAACAGAAATCGTCGCGGCTACGAGAATGGCAAAAATGTAATTAATAGCCCGGCAGCGGATGCCCGCGATGCGGGCCCCGTCTTCATCAAAGGTAATCATGACCAGCTGGGGATACAGCCAGAGAATCGTAGTGAGGGAAATGATACTGAGGATGACCACAGACCATACATCCGCTTGCGATACGGTAAGGATACTGCCAAACAGGAAGGACTCTACATTCGTATGGACCAGTCCGGCACTGATGATGGTAATGGCAATGCCGACGGAAAGTGACAGCACGATAATCAGCACGAGTTCGGCGTAGCGGCGGAACATGTTGCGCAGCACTTCGATGAGAACGCCAAAAAAGCTGGTCAGGCAAAACGCGCTGATAATAGGATTGACATCGATGAGGAGTCCCACGGCAACCCCTGCCAGCGATGCATGGGCCAGGGTATCTCCAATCATAGAGTAGCGGCGCAGGACGAGGAACATGCCTATCATGGGACAGACGACAGATATGAGAAGAGCTACGATAAAGGCATTCTGCATAAAGGTGTATTCAAACATAGGATTCACTCCCTGTATTTTCAGAAACATATTCGCGGATATACTCATCAGGCGAGCAGAGATGACCGCTGCCACCGGCTACGTGGTACATATATTGGGAATTGCGCATAGCCGCCCGCAGATTATGTTCCACTGTGACGATGGTGATGCCATGCTCTGTATTGAGCTGTTTCAGGAACGGATATAATTCTGCCTGGGACTTGACATCAATTCCCGTAGACGGCTCGTCCAGTATGAGAAGGTCTGGATGGGCCATGAGAGCCCGGGCAATGAATACTTTCTGGCACTGCCCGCCTGACAGGTTTCCGATGAGTGATTCCCCGTAGGCATCCATTTTCATGAGCCCCAGATAATGGCTGACCGCTTCTTTATCCTTTATGCCGAGGACTTTACGGTATGTATTCATCACTTCACGCACCGTAATGGGAAATTGGCGGTTCAGCGTTTCAAACCGCTGGGGCACGTAGCTGGTCCGCTTGAAATCATTGACCAGTGTGCCCCTGGATGGCTTTAACAGCCCGAGAAGCAATTTTATGAAGGTACTTTTTCCAGATCCGTTTTCTCCTACAATAGAGATATAATCCCCATTGTGGATAGTCAGATTCAAATCGCGCAGCAAATAGGGTGTCCCCGTTTCATATGCGTAATAGACATGAGATATGGTAATCATAAGGCAGTCTCCTCTGTATATTGACAAGTAGTGTAATATATTATATCCTAATCCTAACTGCAAGTGCAAGTGATTTGCATTTATATATCTTTTTCATTCATAAGATAGGAAGCTGCCTGCATGAAACGTCTTTTCTATATATTCACCATCCTGTTGCTTCTCCTGCTCGGCGGATGTGCCCCGGAAAACCAAAAAACACCTCCTCCAGAAGCGGGAAAACTCCCGGTCGTCGTTTCCTTCCACGCTATGGGAGAACTGGCCCATGCCATCGGCGGAGACAAGGTCGATATCCACATGATCATACCGGAAGGGGAAGAACCGCATGACTTCCAGCCTAAATCATCCGATTTGACGGCCTTATCCCAGGCCCGTATCTTTATCATCAACGGCTGTGGACTGGAAACCTGGGCTGATAAAGCGGTAGAAGCAGCGGGAAATGAACAGCTTGCCGTTGTCACGGCATCAGACGGAGCCGATATCCACTATGTAGAAATGAAGCAGATTCTGCCCGGCCGGAAGCCGGAAAAACAGGCCGATCCTCATGTCTGGCTGAGTCTGAAAAATGCCAAGATAGAAGCGCGCAACATACGCGATGCTTTCGCCGCAGCTGACCCGGACCATGCAGACTATTATACCCAGCGGTATATGGAATTTGTCCAGAAAACAGATGCGCTGTACGCCCGTTACCAGCTGAAATTTAATACGGCCCCATCCCGGACGTTCGTCACCGGTCATGCAGCCTTTGCGTATCTGGCCCGGGACTTCGGCCTCCGCCAGCTCAGTCTGACTAATGTCTTTGCCTCGGGAGAACCCAGTGCCCGTCATATGACAGAATTGGCTGATGCCTGCAAAGCCGCCCATGTCCAGACCATTTTCGTAGAAAACATGGAAAGTCCCAAAATAGCGGAAACCCTGGCCCAGGAAACGGGAGCCAGCCTGGAATCGATAGATACGCTGGAAGAAGGAGACGAGGACGAAACGTACCTTTCTGTCATGGAAGACAATCTGGAAAAAATATACACATCCCTCCAGGAATCGTAATTAAATAAAAAGAAAGGGGGCCGCAACATGAGCATTCCCGTTCATGTTGCGGCCCCCTCTCTTTTATCTATTGATAGTAATATTATCGTTTATTAGAAGCGCGCCATATGTGCTGGGCTTCCGC
This sequence comes from Megasphaera sp. UBA4233, assembly GCF_002395615.1. Lineage (NCBI taxonomy): Bacteria > Bacillati > Bacillota > Negativicutes > Veillonellales > Veillonellaceae > Megasphaera > Megasphaera sp. UBA4233. The sequence continues at coordinate 49,244 of NZ_DGXL01000036.1, forward strand.
CGCACGAATCAGAGATTCGCGGAAATCGGGATGGGCAATGGCAATGAGAGCTTCTGCCCGCTGCCACGTCGTCCTGCCTTCCAGTTCTGCTATCCCGTATTCCGTTACGATACACGGAGCTATGGCCCGTACCGTCGTAACGATATCGCCATGTGAGAAAAACGGCTGTATGCGTGAATGTACGATACCCTGCCGGTCTGTATACGTCGAAGGCATAGTCAGAAAGGCCTGCCCATGAGGAGACCAGAAGGCACCGCTAATAAAATCGACCTGTCCCCCCGAGCCGCTGATATGCCGGAGGCCAGCCGATTCCGAGCAAACCTGTCCATATAAATCGACGGCCAGGCAGCCATTGATAGAAACGAACTGGTTCAGCTGACGGATTTGATCCACGTGATTGACATATTCAATAGGGGCTGATAGTAATGCCCGGTTGTGATCGACGAAATCGTACAGTTCCGTGCTGCCGGCACAAGTACCATACACGCCTTTGCCCGGCAGGAGTTCTTTTCTGCGATTCGTTATCTTCCCTGCCTCATACAGTTTCAGGCAGCCATCACTGAGATATTCCGTATGCATGCCCAGATCTTTCAGATCCGAATCGGCAATGAGCATCCCCAGGGCATTGGGAATACCGCCGACACCGATCTGCAGCGTCATACCGTCTTTCAGATAGGGGAGCAGCCAGGCCGCAATTTTCTTATCGATTTCCTGTACGGGCGGATTGGGTGCCATAAGCACCGGTACATCACTTTCCACGATAGCATCAATATCGGAAATATGAATAAAATCTCCTCCCAGGCCGTACGCTTCCGGCAGGTTGGGGTTAACTTCGACGATGATGCGGTCTGCTGCATCGAGAGCGCCCTGAGTGGCCGACGGATTGCAGGCAAAACTGAAGTTCCCATGACGGTCCATAGGAGAAACGGTCATCATGACAACATCGACCGGTGCCATTCCCCGACGGTAATATTCTGCCAGATGACTGTACTGAATCGGGGCGAAATAAGCCCGGCCTTCATTGACATCCCTGCGGTCTATCTGGCTGCTATGCCAGGTATGATACGTAAAAGATACGCTATGGGGATCTTTTTCCAATATCTGCGGCCGTTTCAGGCAGAACATGCAGCGGATCTTCACATCGGCCAATTCCCCTGTCCGTTCTGCCAGGGCCTCATCGAGAAGCTGGGGAAAGGTAATACCCTGGGTGTAATCGACCCAGTCCCCGTCGCGGATCAGCTGCACTGCCTGCTGCGGTGTACAGCGTTTGCTCATGTATTCACTCTGGTAATCCATCAGCTCATCTCCCATCTGACTGACGCCGTTTCTGCCTGACAATCCCTATTATCGTTCCTTGATGGCCTTGACGATGCGTTTCATCCCTTCGGCTATGATAGAGCGCGGCATGGCCAGATTGAGGCGGATATAGCCCTTGGCGTTATCGACAAAGAGCGCATCTCCTCCTTCCAGCAGTACGCCGGCTTTATTGGCCATAAAGTCAGGAATATCTTCCACATCGCCGAGATACGGATTCATGTTGACCCATGCCAGATAGGTTGCCTGGGGGATCTGGAAGGTGATATCCGGGAGTTCTCTGTCCAGAGTGTCCTTCACAAACTGGAAATTCCCGTCCAGATACGTCTTGAGCTGGTCCAGCCATTCACTCCCGTGTTCGTAAGCTGCCTGATGGGCGGCGATAGAAAGGGGATTTACGTTCATGGCATAGGCATTGGTCGTACCGATATAGAGATCGCGCAGCCCTTTATCGCGGATGATGATTTCGGCAAACATCATACCTGCCATATTGAAGCACTTGGAAGCTGACGTGCAGGTAATCAGTTTTTGATAATCCGGCATGATTTTAGCCATAGGAATGTGATGGACCCCCTGCCGGAGTATATCACAATGGATTTCATCACTGATGATCCAGAGATTATATTTTTCTACAATAGCCGCTACTTTCCGCAGTTCGTCTTCCGTCCAGACGCGTCCCGTCGGATTCTGGGGATTACACCAGATGAGAAGCTTGGCCAGCGGGTTGGCTGCATCCCGTTCAAGGGAATCAAAGTCGATAGACCAGTTGCCTTCGTCATCACATTTCATCTTATTATGAATAGCATGTTTGTGCCGTTCATCGACAGGGTGTTGAAAATATCCGTATGCCGGCGTATTGATGATGGCATAATCATGGTCGCCCAGGAGCAGATCTACCAGCGTATACAAAGCCGGTATGATTCCCAGGGAAAAGCAGATTTCTTCTTTCGGATAGGTCCAGCCGTACATCTTTTCACTCCAGGCATTGTAAGCCTGGAAAAATTCCGGTTCAAACACCTGGCTGTATCCGATAATGCGCTTGTCGGCCCGGTCTTTGATAGCCTGGATAATAGCCGGGCACATGGCAAATTCCATATCGGCTACCCACATGCGGACAAATTCATCGTCCTTGAACGGAAAGGTCTTTTTCCCTTCAAAATCATGGAAAATGTAGCCACGGAACCCATCCGTATTGAGTGCATTCGTATGTCTCCTATCGACGATTTCATCAAAATTATACTTCATGTATCCTACTCTCCCTTGCTAAAAAATATACCATAAGACGCCTTGCTATAATTACTATATCAAGAAATGCATCCCCCGGCAAATATTTTATACTATACCGGCATGCCACATATTCACCAATTTTCTACAAATATGTGATTATTCAGAATTATAATTATTATAGGTAAGAGCTCTCTGTTTATGCTTATACTATATCAGTTCCGATGTCCACTGGCAAAAGCCCCTATGTTTCGTTTAAAGACATAAACATAGTCATTATGTTTCTTTAGGTGAAACATAAGAGCCAATCATCTTCCAATTTCATCAGAAGACATGTTTTTTCAATTGTTTTTTTTATTTTGAATATTTTAAAGAAACAAAAAAACGTGTACAATGACATCAGAGGTGATTTCATGTCTCTGGTAACAGAAAATACGGGTAAGGCAATCCGTACATTCCGGAAAAAGAATAAGCTGACCGTCCAGGAACTGGCGGATCGTATCTGTAAGAGCAAAGCAACAGTTTCCAAATATGAAAGCGGTAAAATTTCTTTGGATTTGGATACCCTGTTCGATATTGCACAGGTATTACAGGTCCGCCTCGAGCAGTTATTATACATGCCACCGGAAAATGTCCCAACAGAAACTGTAACCGTTCCCAATTTCTTCAAAAATCTGAATCACATGTACATATATATGTATGATGGCCGTAATAACCATCTGAACCGTACGATTATCGATGTATTTCCGGAAAATCAGCATA